>JAICRQ010000126.1 GCA_025966435.1 Anaerolineales bacterium
CTTGTAATACTCGCCGCGGTAGTTCAACTTCGTCCCGTTCTGCCAGCAGTCCCAAAATGCGCAGATGATCTGGATCTGTTCGCGCAACTTGCGTGTGACAGAATCGGGCCACGGCTGCCCAAACCGCCGCTCGATATGCGCTCTCACCTGCGTGCCGAGTCCGAGAATGAATCGTCCATCGGATTGTGCGGCAAGATCCCAGGCGGCATAGGCGATATTCGCCGGGGAACGCGCGAAGGAAACCGCGATCCCTGTCCCGAAGCGGAGGCGCGTCGTATGTTCGGCAATCAACGTGCAGGGAAGGAAGGGATCGTGTTGAGTCTCCTGCGTCCACAGTGTGTCAAGCCCAACTTCCTCTGCGGCTCGCGCAATCGCAGGGACATCTTTGAGTCCAGTCAGTGGAAGCGTGGCATCGAATTTCATGAGTCAGATATTAGAGATTGGAGACTAGTCTCTGCTTTCTAGTCTCTAATCACTTAACAAATACGCCATGATCCAGTTTGTCGTGGCGACGAGACCTTCTGTATGTGTTCTTTCATAGTTGTGCGAGGCGTCGATGCCGGGACCGATCAATGCTACCGCCACGTCGCCGCCCGCGCGCCAGAATGCCTCACCATCCGAGGCGTAATATCGATATACATCGGTTTTATATGGAATGCCATGCTGTTGGGCGAGGATGCGCAGGTTGTTGTTCAGCCCCTGATGATAGACGCCTCCGGCATCCTTGATACACAAAGTCGCATGGAATTCATCCGACTCTTGTCCATTGCCAACCACCGCCATGTCTACTGTCAGCAACTCAGCTACATCGGCTGGGATTCCAGACGAGGCACCATGACCTACTTCTTCATAATTGCTGATATGAAAATGGACAGTTCGTGTGGGGCTTTGCCCGGTGTCTACTAACGACTTAATCGCTGAGACAATATTTGCCACACAGGCTTTGTCGTCCAGGAAGCGCGAGCGGACGAAGCCATTGGTCACCTCCACGCGCGGGTCAAATGCAGCACAATCGCCGATGTTGATGCCCAGCGCGCGCGTTTCCTCTCTGGATAAGGTGCGCGCATCCAGGCGGACTTCCATATGTTCGTCGTCGCGCGGAGTGTTCTTCATATCCTGCCCATAAATATGACCGGAGGCTGTCTCTACCAGGATCGAGCCGCGGACCCTCTGTCCATCGGAAGTAAAAATCCAAATGCCTTCCGTTTCCACCGTTGGCCACTCCACTCCGCCGATGCGGCTCAGCTTGAGACGCCCATTCGATTTGATCTCCTTCACCACCGCGCCTAACGTATCCACATGCGCAGTCAAAGCGACGGGCGGCAACTCAGATGCTATTTCCCATTTTGCGACCAGCGCACCTTTGCGCGTGCGTGTGAGCTGCAGTTGGCTAAATTGGGAGAGCTCCTGTTCCACAAACGCAATCGCAGGTTCGGCGAACCCTGTGGGGGAGTGAATGTTCAATAACCGTACAAGAAAATCGACGAGATATTCCTGGTCAATGGATGGTAATGACATGTTTCCTCTTTGTTCAATGTTTAAGGTTCAAGGTTTGAAGGTTCAACGTTCCACCTTTAAACCTTCGAACTCGATGATCTTTTTTCTCCACGCCTGTGGAACTGGAATCGTTTTTCCCTCCTTGTAATCATATGTCACAATAACGACTTCTCCTTTTGCTAACTCCTTCTCTGTGTCCGCATCCACGATATTCTGCTCCCACGTCATGGACTTGGTGCCGAACCTCGCCGCGTGGACGCCCGCTTTGACGTTCTGTCCAAAGTAAATTGATTCGAAATAGGCGATGTGAACATCTGCCAAGATCACCCCTATTTCCATAAACGACTGATCTTTGGTAAATAACCCTAGCTGGATCATGTAGGCGACACGAGCCTGTTCGAAATACGTGAGATGTTTTGCGTTGTTGACGTGCCCCTGTGGGTCCAAATCCCCGTAGCGGACTTCGATGGAGTGATAGAAACGAAAATCGCTCATAGAGCGATTATAGTCTGCTTGTCAGCAGTGACCAAAGGGATAGATATTACTGACAAAATTTAGCTAATCGTTCCTTATCCTTGATCGCAATTCTGCCCTCTGCATCCGTATCGATCATCCCTCGTTCCTTGAACAACACCATAGCCTGATTGACGCGTTTGCGTGAGGCACCCACAAGATCGGCAATATCGCTCTGGGTCAGCACAATGCGGATTTGTGTTGCGCCGTCTTTCTCACGACCGTACTTCTCCGCGAATGCCAGGAGCTGGCGTGCCACGCGTCCGTTGACGTCCAGAGTTGCCAGCGCCTGGATTAATTGATCAGAGAGACGCACACGCGCCGAAAGAATTTTCACCAGGTTGCGCGCCACTGGCGTGAAGTTGTCCAGCATATAGTTGAAGGTAAGCTTGTCCATCCACAACATCAGGCTATCTTCCAGCGTTACGGCACTGGCAGAGCGTCCGACACTATCGATCAGACTCATCTCGCCGAGCAGGTCGCCCGCACCCAGAATCGAAATGATGACGTCCCGCTCGCCCTGTTCGATATGAATTTTCACCGTCCCATGCAGAATAATATACACGGCTTCACCAGGTTGCTCGATCGTCAGCACGTTGCGTCCCGCTTCGAACACGCGGCGATGAGCGCGCTGCGCGACCCACTCCAGTTGTGTCAGAGTCAAACCCTTAAACAATTCAATGTCTGCCAGCAGGTTGCGAGTATCGTCTTTGCGCGGGATTGTGTCAGTCATGGTTCGCATATTTTACTTCCCCAGGCTGCGTAGGCGATTGTAACTTCCTTGCGATATTGTTGGTGTCCTTTACGAGGATTTCCAATCCTTCGTAGGCGGCTTGCGCCTTAGTGAACTTTTTCTGTGAAGAGGCTTCGATACCACTGATGACCGCATCGGAATAGGAGGGATCGTGATGAAACAGAATCAATTGTTCCGCTTCTGCCACGGCAGCCACCTCGCACGCCATGATCGCGGTCGAGTGGCCATATCCCTGTGTGGCAAAGAATCCTGCGAGCTGCCCGCGATAGTGAGACTCGAGATATTGTGCGTCATGAATGAGCACGTCTGCATGTTTGGCAAACGTTACAAGTCGACGGTCTGTGCCCACATACCCCTCAGTATCCGTTGCATACACCACTGACTTTCCTTGCCAAGTGATTCGATACACGTAGACCCCGCCAGGGTGCGCGTACGATTTGTGAATGCGGATAACGACCGCGTTCCCTTCTGTATCGTCAGCTGACTCCGCGATTCGGACTCCCGCCTCATCCCAAACGATCACCTGCGACTCCCTTACAGATTGGATCTCCTTCGAGGACGCCATTTCGCGCAACCGGACAGGGAACGTTTCCACCGATTGGTTGTGCTCCAACACATTCTTTAGAGACTCGTGTGTGCCGTCTGGTCCAAAAATATGAAGCTTTGCATTTGGCATATAAGCTGGCACAAAGAATGGAAAGCCCTGCGTATGATCGTGATGCAAATGACTGAATAATAAGACCATTTCAAGGGAGCGCTGTCGTGCTAGTTCGCGTCCCAGGGGAATAATGCCTGTCCCCGCATCCAAAATAACGACTCGTTCCCCCGCCCGGATCTCCACACAAGCTGTATTTCCTCCATATTTGACGGTCCCCGCCCCCGGCGCCGGGTAACTCCCGCGCACACCCCAAAACTTAACTCTCAATTCGCCAGACATTCCACACCTCCACGTTGATGTATGCAACTATGCTTTCATTATCCTCCAGGGAAGAAAATCCTCAAGGAAAGTTTTCGCAAGGAAGGTGAGAAATGTTTCACATATATATCACCCGCCGAACAAATCGAGCCTTTTTGCGATGCAATAAAATTAGAAAATTTGTGCTATACTTGGTTTCCCTAGCCTGCTCCTGGTGGTGAAATATGCCTGTCATTCGCTCTTCGGACATTGGAAATTATCTCTATTGCCGCCGCGCCTGGTGGTATCGCAAACAGGGATTCGAGTCGGAGAACCAGGCGGAACTTATCGCCGGGACAGAAATTCACCGCAAGCATGGGCGTAAAGTCCTGGCCTCCAGCCTTAACCGTTCCATTGGAATGGTTTTGCTTTTTATTTCGCTGATCTTACTAGTTGCCTATTGCACATCTCAAATTCTATAAACAAAAAGTACGGTAAAAATGAGTAGACTGCTTGAATTCTTTTTGGGTTCAATATTAATTACAGTGTTCACCGTAGCTTTCCTGTTTTTCTCTGCTGTCCACTACATCCTTAAGGGAGGTGACGTCGCCCACTGCGCGTGGTATGGTTCCGCGCGGGCGTGGATCGATTCGAATGCGGACGGACGCATGAACCCTGATGAGCCGCCGCTCAGCGATGTGCAAGTCCATGTGGATGACATGCAATACCAGTTTATCGACATCGATTGGCCGGCGAGCACGAACCAAGACGGGGATGTCCAGTTAAATGTTTCGCTCCCGGGATGTTCCGGTACCGCGTTTGAAATCTACGTGGAAGTCCCTGAGGGATATCGTGCCACGACAAGACCGCGCATCGAGGTCAACCTGAATCCTGAGGAAAGCCTGAACACAGAGCGCGTGTATTATTTCGGGTTCGCGCCGGAGCGATAACGGATGGTCTATCTCGCGCTTGTTCTTCTTTTTCTCGCTATTGTCTTCTTCTGGCAATCCAACCGCCAGCGCAAGGCCGCCGGGTTGCCAGGAGGACGGGTTATCTATACCGATACGCGCGGTTGGGGCAAGCTGGAGAAGCCTCTCTTTTACCAGGCACTAAGCCTGACGGGCAAACCCGATTACCTCATCCAGCAAAATGGACAGATCATTCCCGTCGAGGTCAAATCCGGACGCGCGCCCGCGGCGCCGTATGACTCGCATATCTACCAACTCGCATCCTATTGTCTCCTGGTGGAAAAGACCTACGGCAAGCGTCCGCCGTATGGGATTATCCACTACAATGACCGTGACTTTGCCATTGATTACACCCGGGAACTCGAGGTGTCCCTGCTGGATCTTCTGGCAGAGATGAAACGCGATGAACACAAAAGGGACGTGGCGCGCTCCCATGAACAAGCCTCCCGCTGTGCACGCTGTGGGTTTCGCAAGGTTTGTGACCAATCTTTGGCGTGATGGCGCATACAGGTAGACAAGTAAACAGGTAAACATTTGTCTCCCTGTTTACTTGTCTACCTGTATAATTACCGGACCATGTCCAACGCCTTCATCCCGAAGCGGCCGGTGGTAGTAGCGTACCCGCGAATGTCCGATACATTTGTAGAAGCAGAGGCGATGTCGGCGTATTTACATGAGAAGGGACTGGACGTCCCGTTCGGTTCACTCTACGATGAGTCTCTTCGGAAGCGGGTTCGGCGCGGTGAGTTTGACCTGCTGATTGTGGCAGGTGGCGATGGAAGTGTGCTGCGTGCCGGGAATCTCTGCGCATCCAGCGGGGTCCCGATTCTGGGCGTGAACCTGGGAAAGCTCGGTTTTCTTATCCAGGTTGAAAAACAGGAATGGCGCGAGTACTTTGACAAACTGTTGAACGGCGAGGCGTGGATCGAGAACCGTATGATGCTCCATGCCGAGCACGTTCGCTCGGGTGAAATTTTAGGATCCTGGGATGCTCTCAACGAAGTCGCTGTGGCACGCGGGCAGAGTCTTCGTCCCGTACGCCTCTCCGCCTCGGTGGATGGGCGGCACCTGACGAGCTACGTGGCGGACGGGCTGCTCGCCGCCACCGCGACGGGCTCCACGGCGTATGCCCTCGCCGCTGGCGGACCGATCCTCCCGCCGGAGCTGCGCAACATCCTGCTGGTGCCGATCGCGCCGCACCTCTCGGTGGACCGCGCCGTGGTCTTAGCGGAGGGCGCTATGGTCAGGATACAGGTCAATGGAGAGAATGCAGTCATGAGCGTGGACGGGCAATCGCCCGTCGCTTTAATGGAGGACGATCACGTCGAGGTGCGCGCGGCAGAGGTGACCGCTCAATTCGTCCGCTTTGGAGACCCCGGTTATTTCTATAGAAATATCACGGCTCATATGAATGAGAATTCTTTAGGATTGCCGAGATGAAAATTTCTTAACACAAAGGACACGAAGGAAAAACTTTGTGCCCTTCGTGTCCTTTGTGTTTAGATTACTAGGATTGCCATGATGACTGAAACATCCACAGAAACGCTGTACTGCTACGTCCACCCAACCCGCGAGACCGCTCTGCGCTGTAACAACTGCAACCGCCCGATCTGCGCGGCGTGCGCGGTCCGCACACCGATCGGGTATCGCTGCCGGGAGTGTGTGAAGGGCCAGCAGAAAGCGTTCGATACGTCGGAATGGTATGACTATATTACAGGCTTTGTCACGGCGGCGCTGCTTTCCTCCATCGCGTCATTTCTGGTCACGTTTATCGGGGGTATCGGTTTCTTTGGCTGGTTTCTGATCGCGGCGGGCGCGCCGAGCGCGGCGGTGGTCATTGCCGAAAGCATACGGCTGGTCACGCGCAAACGCCGTTCGCGACCACTCTTTATGACGGCTGTGGCAGGGGTTGTGATCGGTGCGCTGCCTATCATCCTTGCACAGCTGCTGTTCACTGGGAGCCTGTTTGGCATCGTGTTTCAAATCATTTATCTTGTGATTGCTGTCCCCGTTGTCTACTCTCGACTATCTGGAATCCAATTGTTCAGATAACCTCTACATAATCTAAAAGGACCTATGCTTACAGAACTTCGTATCCATAATTTTGCGATTATCGACCAGCTCGACCTGCGTTTTGGTCCCGGGCTGATCATCCTGACCGGCGAGACCGGCGCGGGCAAATCCATCATCCTCGACGCGGTGGTCATGCTCATCGGCGGCAAAGCCGACACGACCTTCGTCCGCACCGACTCAGACGCTGCGTTCGTTGAGGGTGTATTCCATCTCAAGGGACCGGAAAAAGAGGCGGTGCATTCTATCCTGCAGCGCGAAGAACTAATGGACGATCCCAACTACGTAGTGCTGATGCGCGAGATCCGCAAAGAGGGGCGCAGTGTGGCGCGTGTCAATGGCAGAAGCGTGAATGTTTCTCTGTTGAAGGAACTTGGCGCTTTGCTGATCGACATCCACGGACAGGCGGAGCATCTGTCGTTGCTCGATCCCCACGCTCACCTTGGACTCCTCGACCGTTACGCCGAGGTGGCACGTCCCCTGACGGATTATCGCCAAACCTATCACGCGCTGTTAAGCCTCCGCCGCGAGTTGAACGATCTTCGCAAAGCGCAGGCAGATGCCGAGCGACGCGTAGACATGCTGACCTATCAGGTGGAAGAGATCGAAGCGGCGCGCCTGAAACCCGGCGAAGATGAAGAACTGCGCAAAGAGCGGGACCGGCTCGCGAACGCCGAGTCGCTTTCGCGTAACACCCAGGAGGCGCTGGCAGTTCTGGAAGAAGGCTCACCCGAGACGCCTGCCGCGACCGACCTGGTGGGGCAAGCTACACAGGCATTATCCGCCCTCGCCAAGATCGACTCTGCCCAGCACGAACTGGCAAACCAGGCGGAGCTTTTGCTTGATAGCATGTCTGACCTGATTCACAGCCTGCGCGATTATCTGGAGGAAATCGAGTTCAACCCTAAGCGTCTCGACGATGTGGAGGAACGGCTGGATCTCATCCATTCTCTGACGCGTAAGTATGGCGGCAGCATCCCGGCGGTCATTGCCTATGGGACGGAAACGCGCAGACAGCTGGAAACCATCACAACTGCAGGAGAGCGGATTGAGGAACTCGAAGCGCAGGAAGCCAAGCTACTCGAGAAACTTGCTAAACAGGGAAACCTGCTGAGCGAGAAGCGCAAGTCTGCAGCGACAGAACTCGGCAAGGGCATCGAAGCTGAACTCGACGATCTGCGGATGCAAGCTGCAAAATTTGGCGTGGACTTCCAGATCAAGCCGGACCCCAACGGTGCTCCCATTGAAAATGGAACGCGTATTGCCTTCGATCAAAATGGGTTCGACAAAATCGAATTTCTGATCGCGCCCAACCCGGGCGAAGGACTCAAGCCGCTTGCGAAGATCGCGTCCGGTGGTGAGACCTCGCGTCTGATGTTGGGCTTGAAGAACGTGCTCGCCCGCGCCGACGAGGTGCCTTCCCTGATCTTCGACGAGATCGACCAGGGCATCGGTGGACGAGTCGGTATGGTCGTGGGTCAAAAACTTTGGAATCTCTCTCGCATGCACCAGGTCTTCTGCGTGACGCACCTCCCGCAGCTGGCAGCATTTGGTGATGAGCATTACCAGGTACAAAAACTTATCGAGGGGAATCGCACGCTGACGCGTGTCGAGCGCCTCGATGGCGAACCGCGCTTGCTCGAACTCTCGCAGATGCTCGGCGAAGTAGGTGAGGGAACCCTCCGGTCCGCGCATGAGTTGATGCAGGTGGCAAGGCAAATGATCATGGGGAAATAGACAGTTGCTGAGAGACTCAAAAAACGGTAATATATTCGCAGGAGCCTTATGCGAGCCAATATTCAGAAATTGCTGAGTGAATTAAAAAAA
>JAICRQ010000428.1 GCA_025966435.1 Anaerolineales bacterium
GGTTCGCCATCGGCAGGCTTAAGCAAATTCTTGGATGCAAGCATCAGCTCGCGTGCTTCCTTAACTGCCTTCTGCGAAAGCGGGACGTGCACAGCCATCTGGTCGCCGTCGAAGTCCGCATTGAAAGCGGTAGTGACGAGCGGGTGAAGCTGAATGGCTGAGCCTTCGATCAGGATCGGCTCGAATGCCTGGATCCCCAACCGGTGCAGAGTCGGCGCACGGTTGAGAAGGACCGGTCGTTCACCGATCACGCCTTCGAGCGCTTCCCAAACTTCAGGACGGTTGCGCTCGATGAGACGGCGCGCGCCCTTCACGTTGGCGGCATAGTTGTTTTGCACGAGGCGTGCGATCACAAACGGGCGATACAGCTCGAGAGCCATGCTCTTAGGCAGACCGCACTGATACAGTTTCAGTTGAGGACCGACCACGATCACCGAGCGACCGGAGTAGTCCACGCGCTTACCGAGCAGGTTGCGACGGAAACGTCCCTTCTTGCCTTTGAGCATATCGCTCAACGATTTCAGCTCGCGGCGTCCACGGCGGCTGAGCGCCTTGCCGCGCTGCGAGTTGTCGATGAGACTATCTACTGCTTCCTGCAACATACGCTTTTCGTTGCGGATGATAACATCCGGCGCACCGAGCTCGAGCAGTCTCTTCAAGCGGTTGTTGCGGTTGATCACACGGCGATACAGGTCATTCAAGTCGGAGGTCGCGAAGCGGCCGCCATCGAGCTGCACCATCGGGCGCAGATCGGGTGGGATCACCGGTAGAATGGTGAGGATCATCCACTCGGGGCGGTTGCCTGAGCGGCGGAACGCTTCCACGACCTTCAAGCGGGTGGTTGCCTTCTTACGCTTCTGCTTGGACTTGGTGGTTTTTACTTCATGCCAGAGTTCCTTACCTAATGTATCGAGATCCAGGCGTTCGAGGATGTCATAGAACGCCTCGGCACCCATATCCGCGCGGAAGACCTGCCCCCAGCGCTGCTTCAGCTCGCGATAACGGCTTTCGCTCAGGAAGGTGAAGGGGCGCAACTCCAATAGTTCATCGCGCGTTCGTGAGGACTGGTTGGAGGAAACAACGGTTTGATCCTCAAGCTGCGAACGGAGTGCTTCCATCTGCATCTCGGCATCGGCTCGGACGCGACCCATTTCCATTTTAAGCTCTTCCAGCTCACGAGCGCGCTGGTCTTTCATTTCGCCTTCAATCGTTTCGAGGTTCTTCTGAACGATCTTCTGCACCTGCGTGAGATGTTTGGCAGCGACCTTATCGCCTGCGTCCAGAATTTTCTCATTGGTCAATTCGAAGACCACTGCCTTCTTGGCAGGTTCACCCATTTGACCCTGCAACAGCTTCTCAAGCTTCTGCCCTTCCTTGATGACGGGGTCCAGCTTTTCGGCGATGACTTCATCGTAGCCCTGTTCCAGGCTGGCGCTCTTCTGGCGCAGGTCATTCAGGGTGTGATCGCGCTTGGTTTTGACTTCGGCGATCTTCGAGTTGACGGTTGACGCCTGCTCACGCTCGGAAACCGTGATCTCATCCTCCAGCCGCTTGAGAGCCTTGTTGCGGGCTTCTTCGTCTACATAGGTCACGATGTACTGCGCGAAATACAGCACGCGGTCGAGGTTGCGGCGCGAGATATCGAGCAGCATGCCCAAATAGGATGGGATGCGGCGTGTGTACCAGATATGTGCAACCGGAGTAGCGAGGGCGATATGCCCCATACGCTCGCGGCGCACAGCGGCGCGCGTCACTTCCACGCCACACTTATCACAGACAATACCTTTATAACGGGGGTTCTTGTACTTTCCGCAGTAACATTGCCAGTCACGCTGCGGACCAAAGATTGCTTCACAGAACAGACCATCTTTCTCAGGCCGCAGGCGGCGATAGTTAATGGTCTCCGGTTTCAATACCTCACCATAAGACCAAGAAAGGATGGTGCTAGGCGAGGCTAGACTAATACGAAGTGCGGTCAATCCCTTAGTTTCCACAGATCCTCTCCTTGAGAACAGGAAGAATTACGACTCGAGCCGGTCTCTACACAGCGTGCCCTCAGCGTGTATGAGAGACAAACAAAGGCAAGCGCTTTGAGACTTTTTTCTCAAGCGCTTGCGATATTTTGCTCGTTTTTTCTGTATACAACCCCTATATTATACGCAGAATAGCAGGTCGAGTCAAGTCCCCACTGTAAGATTTACATTAGACTCTGTCAGAAGCCCCCCTGCGAAGGCTAAAAAGCCCTGGATGTCATTAAAATTCGTCACCATGCCCACAGAAATGCGCACCGCGCCGGATGATTTGCCATCGATACAGTGACGGAAGTCGTCAATCGTGAGGCGGTCTTCGTGACCCGGCTGGGTAAAGCAGACATCCAACTCGACGCGCGAGATCTCGAGGGCGACCTCACCCGCGCCGGGGTTGCAGAAGCAGCCTGTGCGCAGCGAGATGTTTGCTTCATTGGCTTTCTGTTCGACGAAACGATGGTCAAGAGGCTGGTTGTTCTCATCATAAAAATTGACCGTCACCGCGCCGCCGCGTCCGTCCATGCTCGTCGGACCATAAACGCGCACCAGTGGAACGCCATTGCCGTGCTTCATAGAGGTCAGGTGATCCAGCAGCCAGCCGGTCAGGGAGCGGACGCGCTCGCCGATTACGTCGTAGCCGAGCATTTCCAGATGCTTTAGCCCGATCTCCACCGCGGGGATATTAAGATAATCAAGCGTGCCATCTTCAAACGCGGAGGCATCATTCGCCAGGTAATACTTGCCTCCTTGCACAGATGCGACCGTGATCGTCCCGCCCGCGAACCACGGACGGTGCAGTTTTGCCAGCGCTTCTTTGCGCGCGATCAACGCGCCAACCCCAGTCGGGTAGCCAAACATTTTATAGAACGAGATCGAAACAAAATCCGGCTTGACCTTGCTGAGATCCAGTTTGCTTGTCGGGACAAACGCTGCGGCATCCAGCAGGACATCCCAGCCATGCCGCTGCGCCTGCTCGATCCAGTCCAAAGGGTGTTTGACGGAGGAAAAATTGGACTGAGCAGGGTAGGCAAAGAGATTGTGACCTCTTTTTGACGGGCGCGTGAGTTCCCGCAGCAACTGCGAGTCATCCACGCGCATGTCTGGCAGGACGATCGGGATATAGGTCACTTCGGCTCCGCGCGCGTGCGCGAACTCGCGGATGCCGTTCACCGAATTGTGATTGTCAAACGTCAGAAGATAACGCCCGCCTGGAAACGGATACGACTCGCCCACAAGCTTCAATGCACCACTGGCGTTGGGAGTGAAGATGGCGAGATATTCCTCCGGATCGGCATTGAAAAATTTCAGCACATATTCGCGCGCATGTTCCACCAGTTGCGTCGCTGCCTGTGAAGTGGGGTTGCTGGAGTGCGGGTTTCCGAACACGTGCTCAGAGAGCATCTTATTGTGACGACGTAACTGCGACTCGGCATACACGCCACCACCGGTGTAATCGAGATAAATATGCCCACCGAGGTCGAGGCGCGCGTATTCACTGGCGCGCAGATCGTCAATCTGGTTTGTGGTTGGATACGCAGGGTACGCTCGTAGAAACGAAACAAAATCAGGGTCAGGATTCGACATACCATCCTCCACACCAATTTAACCACAAATCCCCTAACATGTCATTGCGAGCATTTCGACAGGCTCAGTGTAACGTCCGCGTCAC
>JAICRQ010000309.1 GCA_025966435.1 Anaerolineales bacterium
GACTCGATTCTGCCGCGCATGGGAAGCTTCAACACGATATCGCATTTCGAACGAATCAGCTGCCGGATTCCCTGCCCCTCCGAGCCGACGACCAGCCCGAGCGCGCCCTTCAAATGACGGCTATCCGGTTTGAGCTCTTCCCCTTCCTGATCCAATCCAACGACCCAGACCTCCGCCTCTTTGAGTGTCTCGATCGCCTGGGCAAGATTGGCACGCGCAATCAACAGATGCTCGCTTGCGCCCGAAGAGGCATTGACTACTGCCGGCGTGACCTCCACCGTATGCGCCAGCGGTATGATCACGCCGTGCACGCCGATGGCCTCTGCAGTTCTTAACAGTGTTCCAAAGTTTTGCGGGTCGTTCAGCGAGTCGAGCAATAGAATAAAAGGCTGCTCGTTTCTCTGATTAGCAAGCTCAAGGATCTCCACCTCATCACTGTAGGAATATCCACTAACCTCTGCTACGACTCCCTGATGATGCTGATGGACCTTATCGAGCCGTCCGCGCTGCAATCTTTCGACAGGAATGCGGCGTTCTTTTGCCATCTTCAAAATGTCCGCCAGTTTGCCCTTCTCCTGTGCGCCTTCGGCAATTTGAATTTTGAAAACATCCCTGCGCTTCGCGCGTAACGTTTCGTAGACCGCGTTACGAGAGTAGATAAATTCTTTCATCCAGTTGATTTTACTTGAGAATAGGAGCGTATCTTTTACTTGCGCTCATACGACATCACAAACTCATAAAACCCCGCTTTGCAATAATAAAACCTGTACTTCTCCCCCTCTCTGAAGTCCCCGCTTATGTCGTCCCCAAACTTAAATTTTTTCTTGCCCACGATGACATAGTATGTGGTGATGCTGCTTTCGCCAGAAGAATCCCGATCAAAGCGGACATTTCCCGAAGCCGATGAGAGGGCTGCATTTTGCAGTTTATTTGCATTCCAGCGGGCGAGCAGCATGCTAAGAGCAAGAATACTGACAACAACCACAACAAGGACGGGGAAGATCCATACATTCGAAGGGTTTGCAAATAATGCAGCGCGTGTATCTTCATTCTGGAGGAACAAAGCCAGGATCAGGCACAGCCCCAAGAATAGGAATCCAATGGCGATCCATACATTAAAACTCTGCAGTCTGACACCGCCCTTTCCTACCATCTTCAGCCACTCTTTCTGGCTCTGGCTCAACTGCCCACGTTTGTTGGCTTTCAAGTCTGCTTCGGTGAATTCAAACATGATTATCGTTCTACTTCCACCTTCACTTCGACAATTCGATCCAATCGAAAATTTCTCTCCGCTTTACGTAAATGGCAGTGCGCCTTGAGATACACGTAATCGGATAATCCCATTACCTGCTTGGGCGTGATCCAGCGTTCGGTCTCAATGCCCTCTCCGTTGACGTAACGGATGAACATCCGTTTGCTGCTGTAGATGGCTTCACCCAGCTCGGTGGGGAGTTGAATCCCCTCGTTGGGCCAGACGGGGGAGTTGTAGATGCCGATGTAGTCATCCAGCGGCTTGTTGAACTGTTTTAAGGAATCCATGATGGCGAAGAAGACGCCGCGCCCAGTGTGGGCATCTGGCAAGGCGCGGTGGGAAACGGTCATCGGGACCTGGAACGCCTCCGCAAGGTAATATAGGCTGTAGGAGGGTAAGTCAAAATTCTGTCGGGCAAGCAGCAACGTGTCCACCAGGTTAGGAATCTGGATCTCGCGCCCGAGACGCCGAAACTCGCTATCGAGGAACTGCACGTCGAACTGAGCGTTGTGACAGACGACCACCGTGCCTTTCAGCCACTCTATGATATCGTCTGCCACTTCGGCAAATGGGGGAGCATCGACCAGCTGCTCATTCGTAAGACCGCTGGTACTCGCCGCTCCCAGCGAAAGCGGATATTCGGGATTCACCAGCATATGAACTTGCTGTTTGACACGCCGCCCTTCTGTGAGCACGATCCCCACTTCGCAGATACGGTCGCCGAACCAGGGCGAAAGTCCCGTTGTTTCCATATCCAAAAAGGCAAATCGTGCACTGGAGAGATCGAACATACCAAGATTCTAAACGGAAAACGCCTTCCCTGCCTCATAATTTTCCACCTTTTGGTTACGGTAGAGTGTCACGCTCCCGGCACCGTGAACACCCCATGTCCCGGCACCATCGTCGAGCATACCCGTCTGTTCATCAATGCCGATCAATGTGCCCCGAGAAATCTCAAGCAGGCGCGATGCCCAGCTCTTCCCAAACGGGTCGTAATGCGGCATGACGATCACATTCGGAACCAGATTAAGCCCATCGACCACCTGTCCACGGCTCGGGTCATAATAGAACTCGCACATCACCATCGCCCCCGCGCTCGACCCAGCAACGACCGCGCCCGTAGCGTACGCTTCCAGTACCGCCTGCCAGGCCGCGCTCCCTTTTAGCGTCTCACCGAGATACCCTGTAAAGCCTCCGAGCATGTAAATAAGCTTCGCCTCCCGCAGGGATTTTGCAATTCCCTCGTCGTTGGCGCTTGTCTTATCGATGAGCGGAATCGAGCCTACATCCCTGGCACCCAGACTCTGGAACCAGCGGATACCGTTGTCCCCAGCACGCTGGTGATTGTTATCCGGCGCGGCAGCCGTCGGGATAATACGAACCGGTGCCTCGAACCCGCCTGCCAGCTCGATCGCTTTTAAGTCGGGCTCGCGCATCCGTCCGCCAAATTCCGCACCGCCTTCGAGAAGAAGATATCCCATAAACACCTACCATCCTAATTCATCGAACGGAATCCCATCCCGGTGGTTCTGGATCGCCTTACGGACATAAGGAATCACGTTATCGGGCAGCTCATCCACGTTGGCCCAGCGCAGTTCATCACATTTTTCTGGCTCGGTGTTAATCGGCTCTCCCTGCCAGTGGCATACATGCACGAAGAAATCGACGCGCTCGTCCCCATCCCGGCGATGCACTACGGATGAAAACACAAGATCATCCGCATCGATGCGGACGCCTGTCTCTTCCAGTCCTTCGCGCCTCGCGGCGGTAATGACCGTTTCGCCGCCATCCAGATGCCCGCCGGGACGCTGTATTGCCCGTCCCCGTAGCCAGTGTTGAACCGGCGCAGCAACAGGATTTGATTCTCCCGAAAAAACAACAAATGTACGGTGACCGGGAATGTGGCGCGCATGAGTAAATTATACTTTCGCGTTTCGGCATGTAAGATTAATAAATGCAGTCTCGCCAAGAAAGCATGGATTTCAAACTGACCATTTTCTCCGATTACATCTGACCGTGGTGCTATGTCGGCCAGGGTGTGGTCGAGAGGTTGAAAGCAGAGCACAACGTGGACGTGGAATGGCGTCCGTTCTATTTGTATTTTGACACGCCGTCAGAAGGCAGGGACTTGCCCGAGCACGTGAAACGGGCGCGCGCTCAGGGCTCGGAAGAACGGTTGCGCCAGATCGCGGAATCTTACGGGATGGAATTCATCTCCACCAAACGAATCTACAATACACGCCTCGCCCACGAGGCGACGGAATATGCACGCGTCCACGGCAAAGGCAATGAATTCCACAAAGTAGTCTTCCGCAAAGTCTATGCCGAGGGACAGGACCCAAGTCAGTGGGAGGTGCTTCGTGCTGCCGCCCTCGAAGTGGGGCTGGATGCTGAAGAAATGCAGCGGGAAGTGGAGGATGAGAAGTACATGGCGGAGGTTGTGGACAAAGTCCGCTGGGCATACCAGATCGGCGTGACAGGCGTACCTACGTATGTGATCAACAACCGTTACGCGATTGTGGGCGCCCAGCCCTATGAGGTGTTCCAAAGCGCGCTGGAACAGATACTGAATCAAAAGCCCGACGAATAATTCGCCGGGCTTTTTGTTATCGAGTCCTGGCACACTTCTCTAGTGACCGCCTCCGCTTTCGATCTCGCCGTTATAGATCGAGGGGTCAGGTTCTCCTTCCACCTGGAGCACACCCCAGGCACCGCGATCCACTCTGGCAAGCGCATGATCCACGAGGACAAAATTTCCCGGATAGTCCAGCCGGAACTCGACTACCGCCGCGCCACCTGCAGGGACAATTGTGGTTTGCAAGCCTTCTGCAGGAGGAGTCACGAGGTCACCTTCACGATAGACCCGGTCGAAGATCTCGCCGATCACGTGGAAGCTGGAAACGAGATTGACGCCGCCGTTCCCCACGTACATTCGAACCGTCTCACCGACATTGGCAGTCATGTTCCCCGAGAGCGCACCCGTCCTGCCATTGAAGACCACGTATTGCGGCTTGCCATCCAGATAGGCTTGTGTGTCGAATAGCTGCAGGCCATCCCTGCCCATACCGCCTTCCGTATAGAACTCGCCTTGCATCACGTAAAATTCTTTATCAACTGGCGGCAACCCACCCTCCGGCTCGACGAGGATCAACCCGTACATGCCGTGTGTCATGTGCAGGCCGGGGTTTCCGAATGCACAGTGATATACGTACAACCCGGGGTTGAGCAATTTGAATGACATGCTTTTGGTTTCACCGGGGGCAACGATCGTTGCGGCGGCACCTCCCCCGGGACCTGTCGCGGCATGAAAGTCCACATTGTGTGGGTGCAGACTCGTTTCATCATTATGAATCGTCAGGTGGACGGTATCTCCTACGCGCCCGCGAATAAATGGACCAGGCACC
>JAICRQ010000540.1 GCA_025966435.1 Anaerolineales bacterium
ACTACAAGCGACGACGGACAACACGCCAAGGGTGGTTTTTTGAGCCCTTGTCATAGGGGTTGATTATACTTTTGTGAAGCCCTCTCATAAAGTTTCTAATATTCATCAAAGGCTCGCGAGTCAGGGAACCAGAGTGCCGCGGCGCTCGCGCGACACATCTATTGCAGCCGGATTCAGAACTTCGCGTTTGGAAAGCCCGGTGGTCAACCAGGCTTCCAATTGATTCGCGGCAATCTCAATGAATTCTTGCAGCACATCACGGACCTTCCATCCCACGTGAGGTGTCAGCAAAACGTTAGGCAGGGTTCTCAACTCGCTAGTCGGAGGAAGCGGTTCGGTAGAGAATACATCCAGCCCGGCGCCCGCCAGTCTCTTTTCTCGCAGTGCCTCGACCAGAGCCGTCTCATCGACAATCGCGCCCCGCGAGGTATTGATCAGGATGGCAGCGGGTTTCATCTTCCGTAGCTTTTCTCGGTTCAAGAGACCGCGTGACTCATCGGATAAACGCAGATGGATGGAAACCACATCTGAAATGGCAAGCAGGTCATCGAGGGGAAGGCGTTCGACTCCGAACGAATCGCGTCCGGAGGAGGTTCCGGTTCGATCCCATGCAACGACTCTCATGCCAAACGCCTGCGCTAGTCGCGCAACGGGCTGACCGAGCCGTCCATAACCGAGAATGCCCAGGGTGCGCCCCGCCAGCGATCCTCCGATTGACTCGGGCCAGCCTCCGTTGCGCATCTCCGTGGTGAGCGGATAGATCTGCCGGACGAGACCCAGCATAAAGCTAAAGACCAGTTCAGGAATGACCACTGTTGGCTTGGACACCCGCCGTCCCAAGGCAACTACAATGCCTCTCTGGGTTGCCGCGGCTTCATCGATGTGATAGGCATGGCCGCCGGTTTGTAAAACAAGCTCCAGATTCGGGCAGGCTGCGAAGAATTGCGCATCCAGTTTCGTTCGCTCTCGAAGAGCCAAAAGAATCTGGGTGTTTCTCAGAATGTCATATTCATCAGGGCGGATGGAGCGATCCAAAATCTGGACCTCTGCGAGCTGGCGCAAGCGCTGCATGGCAGGAGCGTTTGCCAGCTCGCCCTCGTAATCATCTAAAACGATCATTTGCAACTTGCTCATACTTCACATTACTTCTTTTTTACTCACTTGATAACAGGCGAGGATGTTTCCTGAGCCCTGCCATGTGCGAGTATGAATGAGCTTCAGCGACACAGGCGGGCGTCCTACGAACAAAGGCGTGCCCTCGCCTGCGATCACCGGAAAAAACGTCAGGTGCAGTTCATCCACAAGATCATGAATGAGCA
Organism: Anaerolineales bacterium; assembly: GCA_025966435.1. Classification (GTDB taxonomy): domain Bacteria; phylum Chloroflexota; class Anaerolineae; order Anaerolineales; family Villigracilaceae; genus Defluviilinea. The sequence goes on from JAICRQ010000540.1 coordinate 1,320, forward strand.
GGTGGTTCCAGAGCGTGCGCCCTGCAAACATGAAGATATCTCTACCCTCTTGCTCTTTGAGGGCAGTAACCTCTCTGACTGCATCTGCCTGCTTGACGATGCGCGTGTTCTCCCAGTCCCCAAATTCAGCGGCGGTCAGTTGGTTCGATACAACGACTTTCTCTATAGACTGGATCAGCTCTGCGAACTCGCGCCGTATTGCTGTTGCATTAGGATCGGTTAGAACACCAGACCAGTACTCCTTGTTTCCTAAAAAGGAAGCGCGTCCGCTCAGCAGCAGGGTGTCGGCGGCGCGCATCCGTTCGGTGTTGTAGAAATCGAAGTTGTCATCCCCGTGGTAGTCTTCGTGATAGTAGTCAAATATCGAGTCGATATTTTTGTCCTTCCCTTCGTAAAAACCATCCAGGGTGACAAAGTTGCTCACAATAAGTTTTCGCATGAGGCAATTCCCTTAACAGTGGTTTTCTTCAAAACTGCTTTTTATTATTTCTCTGTCAATGCCAGTCGTATGCCGAGTGCGATAAGAATGCCACCTGCGAGGCGCTGGAAGAATTGCGCGTACTGCGGGCGGTAGGTGAGCCATCTTCCTATCGTTCCCGAGGAATATCCAACGACCAGCAGGAAACACAGCCCAAAGCCAGCAAATGTAAGCCCCAGGACCACCATTTGCAATGTGATCTGAGCGCTTCCTTGATCCACAAATTGTGGCAGGAACGCTAAAAAGAAAATGGCAATTTTAGGGTTGAGCACGTTGGATAGAACACCTTGCCAGAAGAGCGTGCTGGAATTTGCCATCGAAGCCGTTGTTTGCAGATGAAACGTGCCCCTATCTCGCCAGGATTTGATACCGAGGTAAAGTAAATAGGCGGCGCCAACAAACTTCACAAACAGAAACGCGAAGGCAGAGGTCTGGAGGATGAGCGTGAGCCCTAAAGCAGCGGCGGTGGTATGGGCGAGAATCCCGCAAACGACACCGACCGCGGATAGCACTCCGGCTCGTCGTCCATGTGCCATCCCACGCGTAATCACATAGATCATGTCGGGACCCGGCGAAAGGATCAGCGCCCACGAGACGGCGATGAACAAAGCAAATTTGGCAGGTTCGATCATTTGTCTCCCAAAGCGGCACGAATTCGACGCAGCAACGGCGCGGTAAGGGGGTCAGCTACGAGCTGCTCGTTCCACTGTGTCTCATCACCCAGGGAGAACCAGCCGATCGCAGCGATGCTGTAGACTGCGGCTGCTTCGGGTTCAGGTTCCATGCCGGGGCTAGCTGTGAACGTGGATGGATGACACAGATACGTGTGGAAGCGCTGGTACACATCACCCGCAGGGGCAGGGTCATCCAGGAGCAGCCGCTCGACTGTGATCGTGAGACCTGTCTCTTCGTGCACTTCGCGAATCAGGCACTGCTCCGGCGTTTCATTGGCTTCACGTCCGCCACCGGGCAAGAGC
>JAICRQ010000339.1 GCA_025966435.1 Anaerolineales bacterium
ACCCGCTCTCGCCCTTGCAGTGGAAAAAGGGGACCCGGACATAATGCAACAAAAACCTCGTGCGAGATCGGAGCCAATCGTCAACCGCAGCATGATGCTCGGGCTGGTGGTACAAACCGTCGCACAGACGGGCGCCGTACTCACTGCCTTCGCCCTCGGCTTGATCTGGCATCTGGAAGCGGGTGCGCATGTGATTGGAAACCCAATTGTGTATTTAATTCAGCATGATTGGCGCGGTATCGATGTACAGACCGCAGAGACGATGGCGTTCGTCACACTTTCTTTATGTGAGCTGTTCCGTGCTTATACGGTCCGTTCTGAGCGGGCTTCGCTGTTCCAGATCGGCGTGTTCTCGAATCGCTACATGCAATATGCTGTAGCTCTCTCTCTTGTTCTACTGCTGCTGGTGTGCAGCGTGCCCTTCCTGCAGCCGATTTTCAATACACACTTCCTCAGCGGGCGAGAATGGGTCATTGTCGTTGGGCTGGCGCTGATTCCAGCAATTGCCGAAGAGATCACAAAATTCTTTTTGCGGCGGGGCAAGCCGTCAGTAAGTACACAGGTATACAAGTAAACAGGTGTGTACCTGCATACCTGCTGCGCTCTTCACCGAATTCGTAAATCTTTGACTTGAAATGACCTGCGGTGAATGGCAGAAATCCCCAGCCGTTTCATCGCGGACCGATGGGACGGCGTGCCATAGCCTTTGTGTTGCCCCAGCCCGTAGCCTTGATAGCATGAATCCAATTCACACATCAACTGATCGCGGGCGGTCTTTGCCAGCACGGACGCGGCGGCGATGCTCAGGCAAAGCGCGTCGCCTCTGACCAGTGCGGTCTGTGGAATATCCAGCTCCGGAAGCTCGAGCCGGAAATCGGTGAGTAGATATTGAGGGCGGAGTGACAAGGCACTCAAAGCTCTTAAGGCAGCCAGACGCGTCGCAGGGACAATGCCATAGGAGTCAATTTCCTCAGCAGAGGCAAAGCCCACGCTCCACGTTAGCGCAACGGCTTTGATGCGCGGCGCCAGCGACTCGCGTTCGAGAGGAGTCATCTGCTTGGAGTCGCGCAGCCCGGTCAACGTCCGCAAAAGAGGCGCTTTGCCCTTTGGCAGAATCACTGCACCGACTGCCACAGGTCCCGCGAGCGCGCCGCGGCCGGCTTCATCCAGCCCGGCGATGTGCCTGTAACAGGGCCAGAGATTAGATTCGTGGGTAAGGTCAGGGTTTTGGATCATACAACCCGCGGCGCGCATTGCGCCGGATACGAAGCAGGTCCAGAAACATGCGCAGAGAGTCTCGAAGGACACTTATTTTGCTGTCTGCATTGAAATACCAGTCAATCGGAATCTCAACGATGCGGTACCCGTGGAGGCGCGCTATATATAAGAGCTCGACATCAAACGCCCAGCCGGTCAGAGTCTGGTAAGGGAAAATATCCCGAGCGACTTGCGCGCGCATACATTTAAATCCACATTGCGTGTCCTGCAATCCGGGCAGGACTAGAAAACGGATCAAGGTGTTGAAGACTCTTCCCGTGAAATGACGGTAATATGGCTCGTTGTAGCGGATCGAGCCAGGCGCTTCGCGCGAAGCAATCGCAATATCTACATTTTCCAACTGCGGAGGGATGAATTTGCTGATCTCCTCCACCGGCATCGACAGATCGGCATCGCACATAAAAACGTACTCGCCCACCGCAGCCATGACTCCGTGTTGAATTGCAAGTCCCTTGCCGCGCTGTTCACTTCGCAGGACGCGCACACTCTGCAGCCTGTCTGCAAATTTCTGTGCAATCTCAAACGTACGGTCGTCACTTCCATTTTCCACAACGAGGATCTCCGAAGCAAACGGCTGTTTCGCAAGGAAATGAAACACCTGCTCCAATGTGTTGGGCAGGCGGTTCTCCTCGTTATAGGCTGGGATGACGATGGATAAAAAAGGCTTCAAGGCAGAAGTGGGAAAGAGGTCAGCACAAGGTAAGCAAACACCGCGAGGATAACAAGTAAGACGATGACCAGCGCGGCGACGGTTGCTAGCTGTCCAGGCGTCATGCCGAGAACTCGTTTGCGTCGTGATACTTGAGATGGAGAAGATTCCGCAGAGCGTGGATCTGCCTCTGACAGGGTAGATGAGTCCAGGGCAGACTCTTCCTCCACCATCGCGAAATCAAAATCGGCTGGGTTGAACGGTTTTGCTTCTTCAGAGGCGTCGAAGATCGTACGCGCCCGTGAAGCCTGTTGCCCGGGCGGGGGCTGAGTCTTCTCTTCCTGCCAGGCAGGGGTTGGCATGGCTGCCGGTGCTGTTCCCTTCTTCAGCGGGCGCGGGTTGACAATGCGCTCCGTAAACTCATGCACGGCTTCCGCGCTCAGTACACGTCCTGTAGTGGCAGTAGACAGACCCGTTACGAATGATTTGATGCCGTCGATCATCAGGACTCGGACGGCGGGTTTTACAGACTCAACGTGCAAACCGGGGTTGGCTGCAATCAAAACAGGTTCGATCGCGATCGGCAGCTTGACTCCCTGGCGCTCGATCCAGACTCTGACGGCATTCGCCATACGGGCAGTCTGCTGGATCAAGTTGACCGAAGCCGGCTTAAAGCCTGCCCCGGATTCCTCATTCCAGGCATTCCCTTTGGCTTCATATCTGCCGCGCAAATGAGTGATGTGGATCACATAGATGCCTGCCGGTCCCAGCAGGATCATTGGCACCGTGATTCCGCTTGCACCAAGCGTTATATTGCGGATCAGGGTGTAGCCCTTTTCCAATTGTCGGTCGAAGAAAGTGACGATCGCCTTCTGATCCCGCAGTTCGTTGGGCCAGTTGAATCCATATTTCAGCATGCCCTGGATCCGTTGTGCGGGGGCTAGTTCCCCCTTTTCATTAATCAGAGGAGTCTTATCGATGATTTTCATGGAGATTAAAAAACAGGCGCCTGTTCCAACTCGTCATGGTCGGCTTCCGAGCGGGTGGAGATGATTTCCTGCCCGTTCCGGTCCAGCACCTGCACGGGTTTATCCTCCACCTCAAAGGTACCTGCCAGGAACTCCTTGCGCTGCCCGACAAAGTACTTTTTCCCTTTTTTAAGCCGGTTCAGGAATTCGTGACGATTGAGCATCACGCGGTCTGTAAACGCAGACCCGCGCCGCTCGAACGCGCGCACAACTTCGATCTGCCCATTTTTATAACGGACCGCTTCCACGACGCCATCAAACTTTTTTGCCATACATTTTCCCTGTGTATTTTACCGCTTGTTGCCAGAATAAGTAAACTTCTTCACTTGTTGTAATTCAAGATTTCAACATAATATTTACCAAGTATGCGGTGCCTTGTAGCACAATCACTATTAAGTAAACCGCAGTCCCCTGTGGGGATAATAAATACACGGAGAACGCTGAGAATTAATGATCTCTGTGCTCTCCGTGTCTCTGCGGTGAAAACATGTCGGGGCGCCGGGATTCGAACCCGGGACTTCTTGCTCCCAAAGCAAGCGCGCTGCCGGGCTGCGCTACGCCCCGATGGCGAGCCTGAATTATACCGTAAGGTCATTCGATTCGGGCAGGCAAGTGGTTATTATTGCCGCGAATACAAGCGGCGTCAAGGCTAATCATACGGTGTGCCATCTGGCATAATTGCGCCTTTGAGGTTGGCATCGCTTAAGTCGGCTCCGCTTAGGTCGGCTCCGCTTCGGTAGATTGTTTGGGTGTATGAGAGTCCGTCATGAATTTCCTCCAACGCGGTCAAGTTGGCTCCGGTCAGGTCGGCTGCCCTCAGGTCGGCTCCGCTTAGGTTAGCCGCGCTTAGCTTGGTTTTTCTCATGTTGGCTAGTATTAGTTTGGCTTTACTTAAGTCAGCTTCAATTAGGCTGGCTTGGAATAGGTCGGCTTCGCTCACGTCGGCTTTGCTAAGCTGAGCATAGCTCAAATCGGCTCCGCTCAGCTTAGCACCGCTCAAGTTGGCTCCAGTCAAATGGGCTTTGCTCAAGTTGGCTTTGCTCAAGTTGGCTTTGCTTAGGTCGGTTCCACTAAGCTTAGCACCGCTCAGGTCGGCTTCGGTCAAGTCAACAATTGGTTTGCCAACTATTAATCCAGACTCATAAAGAAACACTAACACAATTGCCTTTCGCGTTTCGTCCAATCCTCGCAAAACGGTCAAAGTCCGTATTCTCGCAACATTGCGCATTTCTTCATTCTGTGATGTTCGCAGTTCTTTTTCGAGCAACATTTCGGCCATCCGGTCAAGATATGCTTGGAGCGCGGCTTCCTGCTGACGGTCAGTAGAAATCTCTCGTTCAAGTTTTGCTCTGTCTTCTGCGGTTTTGCGTTCAACAGCACGCTCAGATTGCTCCAAAAGCAAAGCTCCACCAGCCAAGACTAATGGAATGATTAGTAACTCCAGCCAGTCCCATAGAGTTTTCGCTCTGAAAAATTCGCCATTTGGCAGGGTGTAAT
>JAICRQ010000140.1 GCA_025966435.1 Anaerolineales bacterium
CGCGAGTTGCTGAGCATAACTGTACCAATTGGGATCGTCGAGCGCCGTCGAAAGCCCATCGATCGGATGTAATAATCCCAGCAGCGCCGCCAGTTCAAGATCAGGGCGGGAAAGCAGCACCAGGTCCGGCAATGCGCCAGGCGCTGCCGCGCTGGTTACAGACAGCGCATTGAGCATGTCACCTTCTGCCTCTGCCTGTTTGACGCGAACTTCGATCGGGAGATCCGAATGCTGAGATTCGAATTCCGCCAGTCGTTCGGCGAGTAATTCTGCCGCGGGGTTTTCTGCAGCAAGATTAAATTGCGCCGGTAACCAGACGCGCAGACCAGAGGATCTCGGCTCGGCGGGCGCGGTCCCCGTCGGCAGTGGAGGCGGCGTGGAGGTCACGACCGCAGTGCGCGTGGGAACGGGTGAGGGCGGCGTGAGGGAAGCGAGAAGCGGCTCCAGCGAGGCGCATCCCGCGCTGAACAGGAAACCAAGAGAAACGACCAGTCGGAGAATACGCGGCATCATTACAGATCAATCGACGTGCGCAACACCGCAGTCAGCAGCTTGATAGCGTTCTGCACGTCGGAATAATCCACCATTTCCGATGGCGAATGCACATAACGAACCGGCACAGAAATACAGCCAGCCGGCACACCGGCGCGGGTGAGCTGGATCGCTTTGGCATCCGTGCCGCCGATCAACAGCACCTCGCGCTGGTAAGGGATCCGATTCTTCTCCGCGGCGCGAATCATCCACTGCACAATCCGCGGATCAGCGATCATCCCCACATCCTGGATCTTGATACAGGGACCTTTCCCGAGAGCCATCTCCATCCGAAGTGCGTTAGGGGTATCGCCAGAGGGAGTCACATCCAGGGCAATTCCAATATCGGGGTCGACACCATAGGCTGACGTCGCTGCCCCTCGGACGCCGACTTCCTCCTGTGTGGTGAAGACAAAGTATAGATCATACGGTGTGGACTTGAGTGCGCGTAAGGTCTCAATGGCGATGAGCACACCCACGCGGTTATCCATAGATTTTGCGACGAGGCGATTCCCCAAGTCACTATACTGGCGGTCGAACGCGCCGATATCACCAATTTTCACCGGGCTATCTTTTGGGCTGGTCGCGCCCACATCGATATAGACCTTATCCAGGGTCGGCAATTCGTTGATGTGATCGAGGCGGTCGAAGCCGACGATGCCCTGTGTGCCATTCAAAAAGCGGACGCGCCCACCAACCACATATCTGCGAAACACACCGCCGATCGGGGAAAAACGGATGAACCCATTTTCATCCACGTGGCTGACGATGACACCGATCTCGTCCATATGCGCCGCGATCATGACCTTCTTTGTCTCACGCGCTGCCCTGGTCGGGCGCTTCCTTACGATCAGATTGCCCAGCGCATCGACCCTCACCTCATCCGCCAGGGCTTCCACTTCGCTGCGCACGATCTTGCGAACGTCATCTTCATAACCGGAGGGTCCGAATGTTTCGGTGAGTGTTTGGAGGAGTTTTTTCACAGAGGTTCCTTCAATGAGGTGTTATGAAACGTTAGTTGAACGTCAATATCTGACCGTCTGAATAGCTTGCCTTGCCATCCCGAGCAAACACATGGACTTTACTTTTTCCCTTGACCGTCCATTCCCCGTTAAGTTTGCCGATGACTGCCGTATCTTCATCTACTCCAATCATACGCTCGTCTTTCTTGAGACCGCGCTGCAAACCAAAGACAACCGGCTTCCACACACCCGGGATCGCATCAAAGTGGGGAATGATAAACGTGGCGGGGACAATCCCGAAGCCTTCCTGCGTGCCCGCCAGGCGAAAGCTTGGCATCCGTTTGCCAAGGATCATGGCACCCGCGGAGCAGCCTGCATAGATGGCACCTCGCTCCCAGGCTCGCTGTGCAGCAGCCCAAGCAAGGCTGCCTTTCATGGTCTCATATAAATAACTGGGATCGCCGCCAGAAAAGTAGATGAGATCCGCGGTTTCGAGGTTCGGCTCCCAGCACGGGTCGTTGGCAGAGGCGCGGTCGATGATACGCACAGGTTCCACCTCCGCGCCCAGCGCCGTGAAATGCTGGACTCCCATGTTCAGCCAGCGATTGACGCTGCTATCGCCTTCCTTTCCCGCGGCGGTCGGCAGGCAAGCCACGCGCGGTTTGCGCCCGTTCAAAGACAGGCTATCCAGCAGAAAACGATCCACATCTTTCATCACGGGCAGATATTCACCGGAACCAACAAGATTGATCAATCCATTCATAGGTCACCTATAAATAAAGTAAAAAGTAGATAGGTAAACAGGTATACATATTCTTAACGAACGGCAACTAAATCTGGTGTGATACGCTCTAGCGCCGCATGGAGCAAGTTGAGCGTGTGCTTCCAATCCTCTATGCGCGCGATGCTGACGGGGCTATGGGTATAACGATGCGGGACGGAGACCGACACCGTCGGAATACCGGCAAGTGAGCGCTGGATCGCGCCCGAGTCTGTGCCTCCGCCTCCGGGCTGGCGGATCTGGTAGGGTATTCCTTCCGCTTCGGCGGTCTCGCGTAAGAAGCGAACGAGCCGCGGGTCGTGCAGGGTGGAGCCGTCTGCTACGTAGATCGCGGGGCCAAGCCCGAGCTTTGTGTTGTAACTCACGTTCTCGCTGCCATCGTGCAGAGGCAGGTCGTTGGCAGGAGTCGAATCGATGGCGATGGCGAGATCGGGGTTGAAATACTGTGCTGCGACTTTCGCCCCGCGCAGTCCGATCTCCTCCTGGACGGAGAACGCCGCGCACAGATCAATATTGGATGGCGCCTGCTTCACCAGCTCGATCAACGTCGCGACGCCAATGCGGTCGTCAATGGACTTCGCCAGGATGGAAGGTCCCACGCGGCGGAACCTCGTTGCAAACCCTGCGCAGTCACCGACCGTTGCCTTGCCGGAAAGTCCAAGATCGATGCGCAACGAGTCAAGAGGCACTTTTCTGGTGTACTCGTCCGCGCTCATCAAATGGATAGGCTTGGCACCAATGACTCCAGGCATGTGGTCTCTGCCTACTAACACCTGCTTCCCCACTAGAACCCGCACATCTATCCCGCCGACTGTTTCAAAGCGATAGAGCCCTTCGCCATCCTCGTCCAAGATCAGGAAGCCGACTTCATCCATGTGGGCGTCGAGCATGACCCGGGCGCGTTTGCGTCCGCGCCCGTTCCTGGTGACGAGGACATTTCCTACTGTATCAACCTTCACGTCATCCGCATACGGCTTCACTTCCTCCAGAACGATCTTGCGCACCTCGCCCTCATCCCCGGAGACCGCGATGACATTACAAAGTCTTTCGAGAAGCTTCAGTTGGGGTGTCCCAAAGGTTGGCATAGAGTAAGAGATAAGTGAGTAGAGAGTGGGGATTAGTCCCAGACGATTGTTTCGATAAAGTTTTCTTCAAGAGCGGCGATGAACTCCGCCAGCAAACGGCCTGTACGCTGGATATCTTTCAGTGAAACGGATTCAACCGGCGTGTGCATGTAGCGGATCGGGAACTCTACGAGGGCGGTAGGAATCCCTTCGGCAGTGACCTGGATCGCGAACGCGTCTGTGCCGGAGTGCGAAACCGTCACGTCGAGGAACCAGGGAATCTCCAATCTCTCCGCCAGTTCTTTGAGCTTTTTATGCAGAAAGGGATGCATGTTCGGACCTATACACAGACCGACCCCCTTCCCCATCGCGGAGGTCTGCCAGCCACTGGCGCCCGGTCCTTTGGCAAAGCTGCCATCCACCACAATTGCCATCTGCGGGCGAAGTTCGAATGCGGAAGTATAGGCGCCCAGGAGAGTCGTTTCCTCCTGCACAGTTGCCACTGCCCACACATCCCAGAGGTGAGGCTTGTTCTTTAATTCTTCCAGGCAGATCGTCAGGGCGGCGATGGAGGCGCGATTGTCCACCGAATGACCGGAGAGCACCTCCCCCGCCAGTTCCAATGGCTCGTTTGCAAACGAAACCAGATCACCAACGCGAACTTTCTTGGCTACATCGCGCGGCAGGAGACCTGTATCCACCAGTAAATGTTCGATGAGGATTTTCTCGCCAACGGATTCGGGCAGGAAGTGCGCTGGCGGCAGAACGATCACGCCTGGCAATTCCTCATTGCTTCCCGAAGCATGGACAGTCACTGGAGCGCCCGGCAGCACGCGCACATCGATTCCCCCGACCCGGGTAACGTGAAGAAAGCCATCCACGATCCTGGATACCCGCAGCCCGATCGCATCCATGTGTGTAGCGATCATCAGAGAAGGACGCGGCGATGTACCAGTTCCCCGCTTCAATCCATGCAGAGAACCAACACGGCTGAGGTTGATTTCATCCACCAACGGACGCCACTTCTCGATGATAAGGTCGGCAACAGGGCTTTCATAGCCGGAAAGGCCTGAAACAGAGATCAGTGACTTCAGAAATGGAAGGATGTCTGTCATTTAAGGGGTGGGAGGGAATTCGGTGATCGTAGGAGAAGGTGTAATTGTCGGTGATGAGGTATTCGAAGGTGTACTGGTCAGACTCGGAGTTAAAGATGGAGTCAACGAAGGCGTAAGAGAGGGGGTTAATGTCGATGAGGGAGTAAATGAGGCCGGCACGAAAGGAGTTAACGAAGTTGTGCTTGTCGGTGTGGTGGTGGGCGTGAAGGTGGGGGTATCGGTAACCGTGCTGGTAAAAACGGTTGACGTTGGACTGAACGTCGGGGAGGCAGGCGTCATCGTCAGAGTAAATGTGGGGGTCACAGAGGGGGTTAAGTCGGACGGGGTTGGTGCGAGGGCGATGGCGACCCAGCCGATGCAGTAACAAGGAATGGTAGCAAGTGTGATGGCGAGCAATGCGAGTCGGCGGCGCGCTACAGCATCTGAGGCTTCAAACATGATGGTTCGATTATAATCTATCCATTCACAGAACAAATGTGCAATAACGGGTACAATTCCACTTATGATCCCTCTTCACATCCGCATTTCAGGCTTTCTTTCCTATCACGATACGGTTGAGCTTGATTTCACATCCTTCGACATCGCCTGTATTTCGGGGCATAACGGCGCTGGCAAATCTTCCCTGCTGGATGCGATCACGTGGAGTCTGTTCGGGGAAGCGCGCGGCCGCAGCAGTGATGTGATCCACCTGCGGCAGGATGTAAAAGCCGCCGAGGTGATGCTCACCTTTCAACAGGAGGACAATACATATCGCGTGCAGCGCACCCTGCCGCGCAATAAGAATACAATTCTGGAATTCCAGGTGCGCACCCAGACCGGATGGAAGCCCCTTAGCGAAAAAACCACGCGCGAGACTCAGGCGCGCATCGAACAGACCCTGCGGCTTGACTTTGATACCTTCGTCCATGCTTCGTTTTTCTTACAGGGCAAAGCCGATCAGTTCACACAGCAGAATGCCACCCGCCGTAAGGAAGTGTTGAGCAACATCCTCGGTCTGGAAATGTGGGAAGAATACAAAAACAGGACCGCCGAAAAACGGAAATCCCTCGAACGGGAAGTAGATGAAATCGACGGGCGTATCCGCGAGATCGATGCGGAGCTTGCGGAAGAGGATCTACGCAAGGCGCGTCTGGCGGAGCTTGAATCGAGTCTCAAACAACTAATGACTCAGCGCACCTCTCAGGAAATTGTGCTGGAGAATATCAAGCGCAACGCCGCCCTGATCGGTGAACAGCGGAAGATGACCCTCATGCTGTCCGAACGGCTCGAACGGGAGCGTTCGGCGCGCGCGGGGCTGGAGGAGCGTCTCGGCGCTAAACAAGCGGAACGCGATTCGTACGCCGACCTCGTTCATCGCTCCAGGGAGGTCGAGTCTACATACAAAGCCTGGCAAAAATCCCGCAAAGAGTTAGAAGAGTGGGAAAGTATCGCCTCCCAGTTCCGCGAGTTTGAAAAGGACCGCGCCCCCCTGGTGGAAGTCATCGCTGCAGAGAAGGCAAAGCTTGAAGAAGAACAGCGATCCCTGTTGCTCGAAGAAGACACGATTGGCGAGCAAAAGGCAACGATAGAAGATTTACAGAAAGAAATCGAACAGGCTGAGGGTTCGTTGAGGGATGCCGAAGCCAAAGTGGTACAACGGCTTCAGTTGGAGAGCGAAAGAAACGCTGCCCGCGAACGCCAGGCGGAATTGAAAGCAGAAAATGAAGCGCTCAAAGCGGATATGAACGAGCTCAAAGAGCGTATCAACTCCCTCAAAGCTGCCGAGGGCGCCACCTGTCCATTGTGCGGGCAGGAACTGAGCGCCGAACATCGCGAAGTAACGTTGGTTCAACTCGAAAGCGAGGGCAAGCAGGAAGGCGACCGCTTCCGCGCCAATCAAGCCGAAGCCTCAGACCTTACCAAGCAAATCACGAATTACGAATCGCAAATTGCCCAGCTTGGCTCCGCTGAAAATGAACGCGTCCAATATGCCAGCGAGGTTTCCCTTCTCACGGAACGAATGGAAACGCTGCAACGGTTTGCAAGGGAGTGGGAAACGACCGGTAAGAAGCGCCTCAAGGAAGTGCAAAAGATTCTGGAGGCTGGCAAGTATGCGGTGGATGAGCAAAAACGGCTGGCAAAACTGGACAAACAACTGGAAAAGCTCGGTTACGATGTCGCCGCTCACGACCGCGCACGGGAAGCAGAACTGGATCTCCGCGCTGTTGAGGAAGAGTATGCGAATTTGAAATCTGCAAAGGAAGTCAGCAAGCAGATTGAAAGTGAAATCGCCAACTTAAGAGCCGAGATCAAGAATCGCCAGGCAGAGATCGAGACGCTGCAGGCGGATTACGAAACCGCGCAAGCCAACCTGGATGCCGCACAGGCAGGCGCGCCCAATCTCGAGGAAGCCGAACGCAGGTTGTTCCTGCTGCGCGAAGAGGAAAACAAAAGGCGCAGTGAACTCGGAGGCGCACAGCAGAGAGTGGATATCCTGGAAACCCAACGTTCGCGCAGAGCGGCGTTCGAAAAGGAATGCGAGGAGCTGCAGCGGCAAATAGGGCGATACCGGACGCTGGAACGTGCCTTCGGCAAGGATGGAGTTCCGGCTCTGCTGATCGAACAGGCGCTGCCGCAGATCGAGGACAAGGCAAATGAGCTGTTGGACCGTTTGTCGGATGGGCAGATGTCGATCCGCTTTGCGACACAAACCGAATATAAAGACAAGCGCCGCGATGACTTAAGAGAAACTCTCGATATTCAAATCAGCGATTCGGCAGGGATACGCAATTATGAGATGTACTCGGGCGGCGAAGCCTTCCGCGTCAACTTCGCGATCCGGCTGGCGCTTTCCAAGATTCTTGCGCAGCGCAAAGGCGCGCGCCTGCAAACGCTGGTCGTTGACGAAGGCTTCGGCTCGCAGGATACACAGGGGCGCCAGCGTTTGATCGAAGCCATCAATCTGGTGAAACACGATTTCGCCAAGATCCTGGTCATCACCCACATCGACGAACTTAAGGACGCCTTCCCCACGCGCATCGAAGTCGAAAAGACCGAACGCGGCTCGACTCTTCATGTAACCTAACGCCCTGGTGTATGATCTATTTCTATATATCGACGGTGATTTTTATCGGCGGGATATTCATCGTTTACTGGCTTCACAATCAATATCATCTGGCTATCGTCGTTACGCCCGCGCCTCCACCAATGGACCCGCCGCTTATCTCTGTCTGTGTCCCTGCACGCAATGAGGAACGAAACATCCGCGCCTGTGTCGAGTCAATTCTTGCGCAGGATTACCTAAATGTAGAAGTCATCGTTTTGGATGATCGTTCTACGGACGCGACGCCGCGGATCCTTCAGCAGCTTTCCACGCAAAACAATAGGCTGAAGATCATTCACGGAGCGGACTTGCCAGAAGGCTGGGCAGGTAAGCCTCATGCGCTATTCCAGGCGTCTGCCACTGCACACGGGGAATGGCTTTGTTTTGTCGATGCGGATACTTTTCTTTCACCAAATGCTCTTTCCGCCTGTTACACAAAAGCTATTGAGACCAGAGCAGACATGTTCACGATCATGACCTTCCAGATCCTCGGCACGTTCTGGGAAAAGGTCGTGATGCCGATTGTGATGACTGCCCTATCGGTTGGCTTCTCACCACGCAAGGTCAATGATCCCAGCA
>JAICRQ010000050.1 GCA_025966435.1 Anaerolineales bacterium
CCGGAGCTATTGATCTATTTCTGGACTCATCGTGTTCGCGTTGTGCACTTGGTGAGGAAGAACGCCCTTGATTTTGTGATCTCACAAACATTGAAACGCAAAATCCAAAAGGCGCATCGACTGGCGGATGACCCCCCATTGGAAGACGTGCAGATCGAGCTTGATCCCAAGACATTGATCCATAGGTTACAGATCAGGCAGCGCAAAAGCAAACGCGGTCAAATGATTTTGCGGTTGTCAGGACTGCGATCGATTGAAATTGGCTATGAAGATCTGCAAAAGGATGCATCTGTTTTTCAGTCATTATGCCGGTTCTTATCGATTGAAACCGATGTCATGCCTCAGTCTCGTTTCCAAAAAGTTCGTCGCAAAACTCAGGACCAAATCATAAAAAACTATTCCGAAGTAAAACAAGTGTTGGAAGGTACCCGTTTTCTCTCTTATCTTGAGTAGTTTGTACGTTATCAATAGTGTTGAAAAGGGATTTCTTTTAGAGGAGTAATACGATGAAAAAGAGTTTGTTTCTGTATCACTGGGCAACCTTTTTTACCATTATCGCGCTGGTTGCCGGTGGCTTTCCAGCAGCACAAAATGCATCTGCGCAGTCAGCTAATGCTTATGTATATCTAGTTCGGGAAATCGAGCTTGCAGAGCTGGGTGTGGCAGGTCTGGAAGGCCTGGCTTATTCACCCAATGCTGATGTTCTGCTTGCCATTCAGAGCCGAACCCAAAATGGTATCCGTCCAGTTGCAATGATTGATCGTGTTGAAGAACTACGCGGGAGGTCTGAACTACAAGGACAGCCTTTTAATGCATTGAATACCGCCTATAACGATAGAGCCAACAGCCTATTCATCTTTGACCCTGCAACTCAGGAATTAGCCGCAACCGGAGCAGAACCGGATGGAAGACTGGCAGCTGCTGCCTCTTCTTCGGCGCGCTATAACCTGCGCATCCCAGGGTTGCAGCAAGCTCAAGGTATGGACTTCGAACCAGGCACCGGGCGGTTATTTATCCTAGATCCTGCTGGAAAGCGTATGTGGGTGATCACTCCCGACGAAGCGGGAAATTATGACGGCGACGCAGCCCTACGTGGTAATCGTGTACAGCGCATCGATTTGAATGGCATTGACCATGGCCGGCTAGGTGGATTGGCCTACAACCCTGCCTCAGGCACCCTCTTCACGCTTAACCGCGAGCATACTATCCTGTACGAAATCACACAGAACGGCGAGCTTGTCAGCACTCGTGACGTTTCCTCGTTTGCAGAATTAGAGAGTCCGGCTGGAATGGTTTTTGCACCCAGTGGGGACACCACTGACGATCCGGCTGCAAAAAGTCTTTATATTGCCGATCCCACTGACAATACAATCGCCGAAGTTGCCATCACCGCCGACGAAGTAATGGCCTTGCCGGCCGCCAGTTCGATCTCGCTGGTCAACACCATATTTACCAACACATGGAATCCCCCTAGTCCGGATCCATCAGCGGTTGACTACAATCACGCAACGGGCGGTCTGACCACTTCAGACAGTGAAGTTGACGAGATGTCCATTTACAACGGAAAAAATGTCTTCCACTCTACTCTGAGTGGGAACTTACAATCGGGCTGCACAACGACAGCTTATAACAAGGAGCCTGCTGGAAATGCAGTCGATGCAGCTACTGGACATCTTTTCGTCTCAAATGATGGCAAGAGGCTAATGCACGAAGCTGCCATAAGTTCAAATGGGCAAACCTGCACGCTGGTTCGAACCGTGAATATGGCCACTTATGGAGTTGTCGATCCAGAAGGCATCGCCCTGGGGGCAGGGAAATTGTTCGTCGCAGATGGTACGAATAAGGAAGTATGGGTTATCGATCCAGGGCCCGATGGTGTTTTCAATGGCGCCGGGACCAGCGGTGACGATAAGGTCGACCGTCACTTTGATACAGCTGTCCTGGGTTTACGTGACCCGGAGGGCATCGACTATCACCCGAGCCGTGGTACGCTCATCGTCGTCAGCCGGGGAGATACTATCATCGCCGAAATCAGCCTCACGGGTACTGTCCTCCGAGTATTTGATATCGGTCCTTTCAATGTCGATGAGCCAGCAGGGATTGGGATAGGACCCGGAAGTAACAATCCCAACGTTCTGAATATTTATCTTGCTGCACGGGGGCTTGACAATAATGATTTCCCGAATGAGAACGATGGGAAAATTTATGAACTAAACATTGGTAATGACGGGGGACCAACTGTCACTCCGAGCCCCACCACACCGACACCCACCACGCCTACTCCACCGACCTCCGACCTAATCTTCGCCGATGGCTTCGAGTCTGGTAACCTTTCGGCTTGGACGTCGAGCGTAACTGGCAATGGCGACCTAAGCGTGAGCTCGGCGGCCGCCCTGGTGGGTTCCCGCGGCATGCAGGCGCTGATCAACGACAACACCGCGATCTACCTCATCGACGAGAGTCCTGCTTCCGAGGCCCATTACCGTGCCCGCTTCTATTTCGACCCGAACTCGATAGTGATGGCCAGCAGCGATAACCACTTTATCTTCTATGGCTACTCGGGCACGTCTAAGATAGTGACGAGAATTCAATTCCGCTTCACCAGCAAGGCCGGCTATCAGGTGCGTGCACAGGTCATCAATAACAGTTCATCCTGGACCAACAGCGCCTGGTTCCCCATCAGTGATGCACCACATGCCCTGGAAATCGACTGGCTGGCGGCCTCTTCTGGTGGACTGACCTTCTGGATCGATGGCGTTCAGCGAGCCGCGCTTACCGGCATCCCTACTAGCAACTACCGGATCGAGCGGGTTCGGCTCGGTGCGGTGAATGGGATCGACAGCGGGACCCGAGGGACCTATTACTTGGACGCATTCGAATCGCGCCGACAGACCTATATTGGGCCGTAATGCTCTATCAAAGATACTGAGATCATGAACGGTAAAACTCCCTCAATAATCTATATCATCGGAACATATCCAGGGCTGACCACTACCTTTATCGACCGGGAAGTGATGGCACTGCGCAGTATGGGTGTCCGCCTGCAGATCCTTTCCATCCGCCAGCCCTGGACAAAGCTATCAGCGGAGCAGGAAGCGTTACGTAAAGATGTCACCTACCTGTTGCCGGTTAAGTGGCTACCCTTAATCATCAGCCACCTGAGGTATGCACTCACGAAGCCAAAGCATTTCTTTTCTACTCTGGTTTATCTCCTTACCCGGCCGCACCCATCCCTCCGAGCCAGGCTCTTGACTCTAATCCATTTTGTTGAAGGGGTTTATGCAGCATACATGCTCCGTCACACACCCGGGCAGCACCTCCACGCACATTTTATTGATCGTGCAGCGACCGTCGCGCTGGTTGCAAGCCGGCTACTTGGTATTCCGTATAGCGTTACCGCTCATGCTTCAGACATTTACGTGAATCCAGTACTGCTAAAAGAAAAGTTGACGAACGCTAAATTCGCTTCAACCTGCACAGCATATAATCGCAGCTACCTTAGCCAGTTTGGCAAAGACCTGTTCAATCACAAATTGTTGTGCATTTATCATGGGCTTGAGCTAGAACGCTATGTGAATGAGCAGCATACCCGAACGGGCCGTCCGATCATTCTTTCAGTAGGGCAATTACAAGAGAGAAAAGGACTGAGTTATCTGGTTGAAGCGTGCGGTATCCTGCGAGATCGGGGGGTCCAATTCGAATGCCGAATCATCGGCGAAGGACCCCTGCGGCCAACCCTACAAGAACAGATCCATCAGCTAGAGCTGGAAGATTACGTCCGACTGGTCGGCGCACTGCCTCATGAGGAAGTGATCGCTCAATACCAGGAGGCAACCGTTTTCGCCCTGCCTGCTATCCTTGGTAAAGACGGTGACCGGGATGGGATCCCAAACGTGATCCTCGAAGCGTTATCAATGGGGCTTCCCGTGGTATCTACGGCTCATTCGGGCATCCCAGAGGTGATAGAAGAAGGTGTCAATGGACTGCTGGTTCCTCCCGAAGATGCACAAGCTTTTTCCTCAGCGTTGGAGCGACTCATTTGCGACCCGGAGATGGGGAACGCTTTTGGAAAAGCGGGCAGGAAAATCGTAGCCGATCGATTCAACCCGGAGAAAAACGCTCGCCGCTTGTTAGAAGCCTTTGTTGCCTAAAATCTCATCTAGCCTGTAACTTTTGAAGTCTTGCGACGTCATGGAAACGTTATGGAAGCAATTACTCAAGCTGCCAGTCGCAAGATCACAGAAAGTCAGGCTATTTTTCTTGTCTGGGCTGCTCCTACGTTTGGGAGCGGTCGGAGCAGATTGCTGGCCAAAGAACTTCAAATGCCAGCTCCGATCCACCTTTATTCCACCCGTTGGAAAGGTGCGTGGACAGCTCCCTTAAGGTACGTATTTCATGGAATGCAGACGTTGCGTTTGCTGTTCCAGAAACGTCCACATGTGGTAATTGTCCAAAGTCCACCAAGTTTTGCCGTTCTATTTGTAGCCTTATATTGCAAAATAACAAACAGTCGCTATGTTATTGACGCACACAGCGATGCCTTCCAACGCGGCATCTGGACCCGCCCAGAGTGGTTGTACGACCGGATCACGCGGAACGCGGCGCTGACGTTGGTGACCGACCATTTTTTCCGCACTATGATCGAGCAAAAAGGCGGTCGAGCCATGATATTGCGCGACCCGGTGGAATCTGCTCCGCTCTCCCCCATTCAACGACAGGAGCAATTCAGCGTGGCAGTCGTCAATACCTTTGCCCCGGATGAACCGCTTGAAGCAGTGCTGGAAGCTGCTGCCGGCCTTCCCGATGTGAGTTTTTCTGTTACTGGAAAAACAAGTCGGGCCAAACCCGCACTGCTCCAGCAGGCACCTAGCAACGTGGTCTTTACCGATTTCCTGCCCTACGAAGCTTACTACCAGCTCCTGCGCTCCAGCCACGCGGTGATGAGCCTGACAACCCGTGACCATACGCTACAGTGCGGGGCTTGTGAAGCGCTCTCACTTGAGCGCCCGATCATTACCTCAAACTGGCCGCTGCTGCAAGAATATTTCTGCAGTGGGACAGTGCATGTGGATAACACTCCAGCTGGGATTCGTCAGGGGATTGAAGCCTTAAGGCGGGATTACAACCGGTATGAAGCGGAAGTAATTGCATTGCGCGATATGCGCCGCCAGGAATGGCAAAAGCAGTCGGTGGAACTGGCTGAGTTAGTTTTCCCGTCTCGGGCTTAAACCAGCGCGAGGATAAAGATAATTTATCACTTATTTAATTCAACAAGGAGCGGAGATAACTTATGGCAACCATAAGTGTTTTTGGACTGGGGTATGTCGGCTGCGTACTAGCAGCCTGCTTGGCAGAGCGGGGACACAATGTGATTGGCGTCGACGTCAATACAATGAAAGTGGAGAGCCTGAATCGAGGTGAAAGTCCCTTGATTGAGCCCGGCCTGGGGGACCTTATCCATAAAAATGTGAATGCAGGCAGACTAAAGGCTACCCAGGATACGGAATGGGCAGTTCTCAACAGCGACCTATCCTTTATTTGTGTCGGTACACCAAGTAACGCCAACGGCAGTTTGAATACTGATTATGTCACCCGTGTGTGTGAGGACATTGGTAGTGGGCTTGCCAAGAAGAATGCTTTCCACATTGTGGTTGTGCGTAGCACGTTGCTACCCGGTACTACTGAAGAGATGCTACAACCCATTTTGGAAAACTGTTCAGGGAAAACCATCGGTATTGGCTTTGGCCTTGGCTACAATCCAGAGTTTCTGCGTGAAGGCACGTCCATTAAGGATTTCTTCGACCCACCTTATACAGTCATCGGCGCGGATGATGAAAAAGTCATGGAAGCTGTGAAGCAGGTCTACTCTATGCTCGACGCTCCGCTGATCGAGGTTCCTATCAAAGTCGCGGAAATGGTCAAATATGTGAACAATGCTTTCCATGCCTTAAAGGTCACCTTTGCCAATGAGATTGGCTCTATCTGCAAACAACAGAACATCGATAGCCACCAGGTGATGGAAATCTTCTGTATGGATCGGAAATTAAACCTTTCTCCTTATTACCTCAAGCCTGGTTTTGCATTTGGGGGCTCATGCCTGCCGAAAGATCTACGTGCTTTGTTGTATCACAGCCGCAAATTAGATATGCACCTGCCTGTTTTGGAAGCGATATTACCCTCCAACGAGTTGCAGATTGCTCACGCCTATCAGCTCATCCGTCAGACGGGCTGCAAGAAGATTGGTGTGTTGGGGCTTAGTTTTAAGGAAGGCACCGATGACTTACGCGAAAGTCCGATGGTCGAGTTAATTGAACATCTGGTTGGCAAGGGTTATCAAGTGAAGGTGTACGACAAAAACGTATCTTTGTCGAAGCTGCATGGTGCGAATCGGGCATATATCGAGCATGAGATTCCACATATTTCGCAGTTACTGACCGAATCTATCGAAGATGTGATTGAACACAGCGATGTTGTAGTGGTCGGGAATAAGACCGAAGGGTATTCGGAAATCGCCGAAAAGCTGCGTGAGGATCACAAAGTAATTGACCTCGTACGTGTGAAAAATGGACCTTATACGTCTAACGGACATTATCAAGGAATAGGATGGTGAACAATGCGACACTGTATGGTTGTACACTCTCATTACCCTATCGGGGAACCGCGCGTCGAACGCCAGGCCAAAGCACTGATCCAGCGCGGATATCAGGTGGATGTCATCTGCCTACGAAGTGACCAGGAAAAACCGTTCGAACGGGTGGATGGCGTCGATATTTTCCGCTTGCCAGTACAACGGCACCGAGGTCGTGGACCGGCGTTCCAAATGATTGAATACATGGCGTTCTTTATCCTGGCCTTTTTCCGGCTCAGTGTGCTTTACCTGCAGCGCCGATACAATAGTGTTCAGATTCATAACCTTCCCGACTTTCTGGTCTTCACTGCGCTCGTGCCTAAGCTCGGTGGCGCACGCATCATCCTTGATCTTCACGACCTTATGCCTGAATTTTTTGCGTCATCTTTCAAAACCGGGATGGAAAACGCGGCGGTCCGTTTACTTTTGATAGAGGAGAAGCTCTCCTGCTGGTTTGCAAATCATGTCATCACTGTCACAGAGCTCTGGCGGAAATCACTCATCGGGAGAGGGGTCTCTTCAGAGAAAGTTAGTGTGGTGATGAATGTTGCCGACGACTCAATCTTTCAGCGCCTCCCTATCCCAGTCACAGGTGGTGAAGAAAAGCCCACCAACAGTTTCAATCTAATCTACCATGGTACTCTGGCTCATCGCTACGGGATTGACCTTTTGATTGAGACGTTGGCGAAGATCCACCCTCAAATCCCGGAGATTCATCTCGTGATCCATGGAAGAGGTGACTTTATAGAAGAGTTGCGCCGCCAGGCACAGGACTTAAACGTTGAATCATTGATAACGTTCAGTACCCGTTACCTGCCGATGACAGATATCCCCCAAATGATTCAGCAGGCTGATCTTGGGATTGTCCCCTACCGACGGGATGTTTTCACGGATGGCATACTTCCAACCAAGCTGATGGAATATGTAGCCTTAGGTGTTCCTGTGCTGGCGGCGGATACCCCCATAATCCGTGAATACTTTAGCGAGTCGATGGTTCAGTATTTTCAGTCGGGAGACTCGGACGACTTGGCAAAAAACATTTTATGGCTTTATCAACATCGTGATCGATTGGCAGAGCTCGCACAAAATGCCGACCAATTCAACCTCCAATACAGTTGGAACAGGGTCGCAGACAGCTACGCCGAAACTCTAGACCGGTTATCCGGACAATATAACCCCATCTAACCCAAAACAAATAAAAGAGGTGATTCTATGTTAGAGCAACAGAACGTCGCACGGTTGATCTCCGCGTATGGTGGAACGTTGGTCAACCTCATGGTGAATGGAGAAGAACGACAGGAATGGATCGAAAAATCGAGCCGCTTACCAGTCGTTCAAATAAGCCCCCGCTCATTATGTGATCTGGAATTATTAGCAACAGGTGCTTTCTCGCCATTGACACGCTTTATGGGCAAGGCAGATTATCAACGTGTGCTTAATGAAATGCGCCTGGAAAGTGGAACCTTGTTCCCCATGCCGGTCACGCTTTCCCTGGATCCAAAAGTACTTGAGGGAGGTGTAGAGCAAGTTGTCTTGAGCGATGCGCGCAACAATCGCCTTGCCGTCATGCAAATTGAAGAGGCATATGAATGGAACGCAGACGAAGAAGCTCAATTAGTTTTGGGAACAACTGATCCTCGCCATCCATTAGTCGCTGAGATGAAACGCTGGGGGAAGGTTTATGTTTCTGGGGCAATTAAGATGCTGGAGCTGCCCCGCTATCATGATTTTATTAACCTGCGCCGGACGCCGGCGGAAGTACGTGAAATGCTCACCGAGATGGGGCACGAAAACGTAGTGGCATTCCAGACCCGCAACCCTATGCATCGCATCCACGAAGAGCTGACCAAACGCGCCGCCGAAGAAGTAAACGGCAGCCTGCTCATTCACCCAGTGGTAGGGATGACCAAGCCGGGCGATGTCGACCACTTTACCCGCGTCCGCATCTATCGAGCGCTTGTCGAAAACTATTACGATCAAAAACAAACGTTGCTCAGCCTATTACCGTTAGCTATGCGCATGGCCGGCCCGCGTGAAGCTGTTTGGCACGCCATTATCCGTCGCAATTTTGGTGCGACACACTTCATTATCGGTCGCGATCACGCTGGACCAGGAAAAGACAGCAACGGCAAACCCTTCTACGGGCCGTATGATGCACAGATGTTACTGGCTCAGCATGCGCCAGAGATTGGTGTGCAGCCAGTAGAGTTCAAGGAATTGGTCTACCTTGCAGATGCTGAGCGCTACGAAGAAGCAAATAAGGTTCCAGAAGGGACAAAGATTTTCACTATTTCAGGAACACAAGTGCGTGAGGACTATCTTGCCAAAGGCAAGCAGCTTCCTGAATGGTTCACCCGCAAAGAAACCTCCGATATTCTGCAACAGATGTATCCACCTCGCGAACAGCAAGGCATCTGCATTTGGTTTACTGGCCTTTCCGGGGCTGGCAAATCAACGACAGCAGAAATATTAGTGTCTATGCTGCTTGAACGCGGCAGGCAGATCACGCTCTTAGACGGAGACGTTGTACGCACACACCTTTCCAAGGGACTTGGGTTTTCACGCGAGGACCGCGATGCGAATATTCTGCGCATTGGCTATGTCAGCAGTGAGATTGCTCGCCACGGCGGCTTGGTCATCACCGCTGCGATCAGTCCCTATCTCTCCACTCGCACGGAAGTGCGCAAACTGGTGGGAGATGAGCGTTTCATTGAGGTGTTTGTCGACACTCCAATTGAAGTATGTGAGGAGCGAGACGTCAAAGGAATGTACGCCAAGGCCCGCCAGGGGATAATTACCGGTTTTACCGGTGTAGATGATCCCTATGAACCGCCGGTCAATCCGGAAATTACGTTGGATACAGTAAATTTCACCCCCGAACAGAATGCGGCGAATATCGTTCGTTATCTGGAAGTAAACGGTTATTTGCCCCTGGCTACCCCCCCGATGGGTTTAAGTCGCGCAAACTAAGAAAACACAGAAAGATTCAACAGCCGCAAACACTAACGTTTGCAGACAGCAGGGTGACATTATCTACATCCTCAGCAAATGCCACCCTGCTGTTGACAGATAGGAGACTGCCATGCCTTTCCATTTTAACAAACGTAGTACCAGTGCCGCTGAGTTCGTAACAGTGGTTTCAGGTCTTCCCAGGTCAGGCACATCAATGATGATGCGCATGCTAGAAACCGGCGGGATGTCGGTAGTGACCGATCACCTTCGTGTTCCTGATGAGAGCAATCCCAAGGGTTATTATGAGTTTGAACGGGTAAAGCAACTTCAAGATGGGAACACCGGATGGATTGCAGAAGGCAATGGGAAGGTAGTCAAAATCATCTCTGCCCTCCTCGAATATCTACCACCTGAACATCAATATCGAATTGTATTTATGCAGCGTAACATGCCTGAAATTCTCGCCTCGCAACGGGAAATGTTGCTGCGGCGGGGTGAACCAGCGGACCGGGTTAGCGATCGTCACCTTACTGGTTTTTACCAGGACCACCTCGCGCACATTGCAGAGTGGATTGCCAAGCAGAGCAATATGCAAGTGATTTACCTTCACTACAATAAGATCATGGAAAATCCACATGAGCCCATTGCCCAACTCTGTCAATTTCTACAACCCCTTCCCTTAAACCGGGATAAGATGATGTCCGTGGTTGAGTCATCACTCTACCGGCAGCGCGCGTTGCCAACAGGAGAGCCGGTTCAGCAAATCTGAACTTGTTCTTCTCCGAAATCGATTCCTGGATAAGGTAAGTAAAAGAGGTTGCTGTTTTACAGCAACCTCTTTTCGTTTCCATATTTTGATGGATATATACTTTTACTGGCATTTTTCAGGTTTGGTCGGATTTGTCCGGTTGAGGTACTCCTCTACATCTGTATATCCATCTCGATCATAATCACCCCTTGATCTTTCCGAAGATCCCCGGCCATGATCGCCAAAATAACGCTGCTCCCATGCATCAGGCATTCCATCCAGATCCTCATCGATGGCTGCAATGCCACTTTGGAGTTCAGGCCAAGAGATCGACCGAAAACCTAACACATTATCATAATCTACACCATTGTAAAAAGATCCCGTTCGGTTTAAAACGTTATCGATGATCCGCTGATCGACACTGTCCCGAATCGTCTGGAAAGTTCCGGTTGCTGTGCTTACCTGAAGATTCGCCCCCGCCTCCATCAATACCTTATTATACGCAACATCAGGGGGATCTTCTCGCGGCATCGAATAGGGTGTAAAAAATGTGTCTACATAGACTCGCGAGGGGCCTTTTCGTCGGGTCCAAAAGCCTTCCGCAATATTACCTGACTCATATACGGACCCGGAATGCAGCCTTCCCTCATCTTCCACGAGTGGCATCCAGATATAATGCGCCGAGACACTTGAAGTCATTGGGCCGCGAATATACATGTTGTTAATCAGGTTTAAACTGCGAGGGTTCCCTTGTGAAGAAGAGTCTCTCCAGTTGTAAATTACATTATTCACAATATCAATATTTTTGCCGCCAATGATCCTTGGGTTACGATCCGCAGACGTGGTCAATAGATTATGATGAGCCGTGATCCGTCTTGGAGGAACTGGCGAATCAAGTTCAGTGATATTCATTGACATGGAATGACCACTGTTATCCAGGTTGGCTTCGGGATGATGGGAGAGATACAGCCCTTCCCCCATAATTGAATAGGAAACAGTTGCATCATGCGTGCCATTTAAAAAACTCAGCCCGCCGACATCGGGTCCCCAGATCATAGTTGAATGATCAATTACTATGTTATAGGCTCGATTCCGGTTATTTATGGTAACGGCGTCTCGATTTTCTTCTGTACTGGCATTCTGTAAATCCCCACTACGCACTTTCAGATAGCGGATAATGATGTCGTGCGTCTCAATACGAATGTGCCCGCCGCGAATTTGCACACCTTCACCGGGAGCAGTCTGCCCGGCTATCGTCAGATATGGCTCTTTGATGCGGATATCGCTTTCCAATGTGATAGTGCCGGATACACGAAACAAAATCAGGCGCGGTCCTGATTCCGTTAGGGCACTGCGAAGGCTGCCATCGCCCGAGTCATCCAAATTCGTCACATAGATAATTTGCCCGCCTCGTCCACCGCGCGTATTCGTTCCAAACCCCATCGCGTGTGGAAACGCTTTCACCTCGCAGATATTTGGCTTATTAACGTCATAAATCGGTACATATGGGATAACATATACAAACAGCAAAAAAAATAAAGAGACCAGCCTTCTCATAAAAATCCTCACAAAAAAATTTGTAAATCCGGTTGCCGCATCTAAATATACTACATCTTTGCTGAGTGAACCTCCATGGAAAACAGGGGCGTGAATTAAAAATAGGTTGCTGCTGCGAAGATCGCAGCAGCAACCTATTTGTTCTCGTTGGAAGACGGTTATGGCGCCGTGGGGTCTGTCTCGTTCAAATATTCTTCTAAATCGGTATATCCATCAGCGTCAAAGTCACCCCTGGAGTCGTTCCACTTTCCACGGGTCGTGGTATCAAAGTAAGCCTTTTCCCATGTATCCGGCATTCCATCGTTATCATTGTCCACGGCGGGCGTGCCAGC
>JAICRQ010000401.1 GCA_025966435.1 Anaerolineales bacterium
CAGTTCCGGGCGACCCACTCCGAACTTGATGCCCTCGTACGACCAAGTCTGTGAGATCAAGTTCATGGTGGAGACGATCCTTCCGGTGGCCGATTCTTCGACGACGGTGAAATCGTCCGAACGGAAGGTAGGATGAATTCCAGATAGCAGGTCACGCGTCCACGAGGCGAGGCACTGCCCATCCTGCTCATTATCGCTGTGGATGGCACGGTTGAACTCAGCTAATGCATCCGCATCGCCAGGCGTGGAACGGCGCAGAATCAGGCCATCGCCCAGGTCGCGCAAAATCGTTATAGGTTGAGGGAACACAAGCGAAGCAATCCTATGGATAATTTGCCCATTTGGGTGGCGGGCGAGTGTCCGCGATCATGCCCGTGCAGGACAGCTTGCCTTATAAGAGTTTCTTAAGTTGCTTTAAAGTCGACTCGGCATCCTTGAAATGAATGCCCTTCATGCCGACCTTTTCGGAGCCCTCGATGTTAGCTTCTACGTCGTCTACAAAGACGGCTTCCTTTGGCTTCACCCCAAATGCATCCAGGGCGATCTGGAAGATCTTGGGATCAGGCTTCATCGCGCCGACTTCAGCGGAAATAATCATCTTGTCGAAGGCGTCGTCAAACTTTTCCCGGACGACGAAGTCCCGCAGGTCGCTCCAGGCGTTCGAGATCAGTCCCGTTTTGTATTTGCCGCGCAGGGAACGGATGTATTCGACCAGTGTCAGGTCAACAATATCGCCCGCAAAAAATTCCGCGCGCACAGCAGCGATTTCCTCATGTTGAATTTTTAGTCTGTTGGCAACTGCCTTCCAATGATCGTCCACCTGAATCTCGCCCAGAGATGCCCTCGCCGCAGTACCACTTAAGCCGCCACCAAAGACGATTTTATCGAGGTCATCGTATTCCATGCCAAATCGTTCTGCCAGCTGCTGGCGCGGTGCTTGAAACTCCGTGCGGACAATCACGCCACCAAGATCGAAAAAGACAGCTTTGATGGTCATTTGCTTTTCTTCGAAGTTCCTTTGGTGCTTGTCTTCCTGGCGGTTGACTTCTTCGTTTCGGCCGAGGGTGCGGTCTGGCGTGAAGCGGGCTTCGGCTTGGATTCTGCAGGCGTTGCCTCAGGTTTGGATTTGGTCGCGCCCTTTTTTGCAGCAGGCTCAGGTGTGGCAGCCGCTTCCGCCACAGGCGTTGACTCGGCCTCCGGCAGCGGCGCTTCCTGCTGTGGGTGCTCCTTCATTTCCTTTTCGAACTGCTTCAGATCCTCACGCCAGTCCGGCATCGCCATTTCCAGGCGCTGTCGAGGGACGGGCGTAGCACGCCGGCAGCGCGGGCAATGTGCATCGTAGTGAGACAATTTTTTCGAATCGACTTCCTGCAGGGCATCGAGCATGGCTACGCGACTAAGTGTATAAGGTGTCTGACAAAAAGAACAACGGATGTTCATGGATATGGGTCTCCTCTTTTCAAAATCGTATGCAAGCCTTGCGAAGGTTTGGAACTGTGGAATTTGCTTTCAGCGAATGATAACCTTCGCAAGGCTAGGGTTAAGTTTATTCCTGGAGGGATTGTACACTGATTTCTGTACCGCTACGCAGTTCTTTCTCGTAGAGCTCGAATGCACGGTGAACGTGCATGCCGGCACTCTCATAAAGGCGCAGCGCGCCGGTCAGATTTTGGGCATCCACACCAAGCCCCACCTTACGTTTGCCGCGTCGGTAGAACTCGTTGAAGGAATGACGCAAAAGCGCAAGCCCAATACCCCGTTTCCGCCATGCACGTCTGACACCTAAGGTGCCCACCCAGCCCATCTGTGGATCATCGATGGAATAAGGACGACAGAGGTTAATTCCGGCGATCTCGTCGCCGTCCATGGCGAGGAACATCAGCGTAGGATCAGAGCCTTCATCTTCCCAAAAGTGCTGGAAACGTTTCAATGCCTCTTCAAATGGCTGTTTTACAAAGCCAAAATGATCACGGAATGAGTCTTCCACGGCGCGATAGGTAGCGGCTGCATCCGTTTGCGCGTTATAGGTGCGAAGAGTAATACCTTCCGGAAATTCAGCATCCGGCACAGGTCCTTCCATTTCGATGAGCATGGTGTAGGAACTACGAATGTGATAGTAACCCATGTCTGCAAACAGTCTCTTCGGTTTTTCGGCTTGCCGATACGTACCAACACGCGGGGCAAATCGCAGTCCTTCCGGGACCTCTTGAAGCGCCTTCAAGGACCGCATCTCGGCCCATTGAAGCAGCCAGGTGCCAATGCCCATGTCTTCATAATCGGGGTGGACGCGTCCCCAGATCCAGGGATGGACAGGCGGCTTCACTGTAGTCCATACTTCAATGTAGCCAGCCATCTCACCGTTTGGGGCAAAAACCAGTCGAATGTCACCACCTGGATCGAAGCCAGGGGAATTCCACTCATTAAGTATCGCATTGGCATCCGTAATCTCATTCTCTTGAATGACAGCGAGGGCCCATGCATTGAATAATTCGAGAGCCGGTTCTACATCTTCCGGCTGAGCCCCACGAACCGTGAAACCTTCCGGAAGAGTTGCCTGCAAATTTTCTTGGAAAAATGTTTTCATTTTATTCACTCCTATTCCTCAGGCTCGCGGCCTGGGCGCAGTTCCTTCTCATACGTGACGTATTCACTTGCAGCGTACATGCCCACTTTTTGATAGAGCCGTGTTGCACCTGTGGGATTCTGCGCATCGACGCCCAGACCGATTGTCGTTGTGCCGCGCTTATAGAACTCGCCAAACGAGTGGCGCAGCAATGCTTCCCCGAGACCGCGTTTGCGCCAGGGACGGCGGACTCCCAATGTGCGAATCCAGCCGATGCCCATGCGGTAACGGTTTAGCGAAAAACCAGCGACCTCATCTCCGTCCCAGGCGATTGCCCAGAGGTCCGGGTTGAACTCGGGGTCACCGAACCGGCTGCGCTTCCACTCTTCCAGAGAGACGTCGTGGCTGCCCCAGTGATCGCGCCAGGCTTCATTCTGCGCCCGCCAAACAGGGACATCATGCTCGCCTTTGATGAACGGACGCAGCTCGATTCCCTCCGGGAATCTCGGTTCCGACTGTGGACCGTCCAAAACAATCTCCATGCGCCAGTGATAACGGATGGGCTGGTAGCCTTCGGTTCTGTGCAGATTGTGGCCATCTGAGTCACGATTATTGATCGTGCTGTGAAGAGAAACCCGAATACCAGGTTTAGCAAGAGTTAATTCTTCCCGAGCGCGCTTATCTACAGCCCGTAAAAGCGCTGTACCAATACCGCGTCCCTTGAAATCCGGATGAATATCGCCATCCGTTTGAAGCCTGACATGTTCATATTCATTGAAGAACTCTTCATAGCCGACAACCCGTCCATCAGTGGTTTCGACGATAAAAACATTCCGTTCCAGGTTGAAACCGGGATCTTCCCACTCATGCCGAATCTCTTCCGCGCTCATCGCAACAGTCGTATCGCCATCGGCAGCACACGCCTCGTAGACCAGCTGCGCCACCGCGTCGACGTCGCTCCATTTCGCGGCGCGCAGTCTGAAGGACTTTGGGAGGATCGTATCCTCCGTTTTAATTTCATGGGTGTTCATCTTTTTTCCTTTTGATATATGTCACTAACCGTTTGACTTTTTGAAAACCTGCTGATACATGAGAACAGTTTTCTTATGACGGATTCAGAGCTAGCCATTCTTCGCGCAGGATGCCCATGTACAGTTCATCCCAGCGTCGTCCTTCACGGTTGAGCAAGAGGCGCTTGCAACCCTCGTGGCGGAAACCAACTTTTTCATAGGAACGGATTGCGCGCGGGTTATATTCAAACACGGTCAGCGTAATCCGCTTGAGGTTGATTTCCGTAAA
>JAICRQ010000134.1 GCA_025966435.1 Anaerolineales bacterium
TGCAATACGGCGAAGCGGTCATCCATGTGGATCCTTCAGTGGTTGGCTTCGAGCTGGATATGGACAGCATGATTGCAGCCGCAGACCTGGAGCGCACCGGCGGCTCATTCTGGGGTGGATTTTGGAACTACCTTTGGAACCAGAACCCCAACCCGGTCGAAGTTCCGTTAAGCGCGACGATTGCCGAGGACCGTTTACGATCGTATCTCCAGAATGAAATCTCCGCGCGCTATGATGAGCCTCCCACACCTGCCCAACCCATCCCCGGAAGCACTTCCTTTTCGCCTGGAACGCCAGGCGTCATCCTTGATGTAGACCGCGCCGTACGCCTGATCGAAGATACCCTGCGCTCGCCAAGCAACCGCAAAGTGGTGCTCTCTTTTCAGCGCAGCGTAGCAGCACGCCCCACCATGCAAAATCTAGAAATCCTGCTTCAGCAGAATATCAACCTCGCGGAATTTGACGGCGTGATCGGCGTCTATCTTCAGGACCTGCAGAATGGGCAGGAGATTCACTTCGCGATGGATCAGGGCGAGCCGATTTCCGTCAACCCGGATGTGGCGTTTACCGCCTCGAGCACGGTCAAGATTCCGATCATGGTTTCCTACTTTATCAAGTATGGCGCCGAGGCATTGAATGAACAATCCTCTGCGCTCATCCTCGATATGATTCGCAGATCTGAGAATCCGCCTGCAGACCGATTAATGGAAAGTCTTGACGCGCTTCGAGGTCCACTGGTCGTGACCGAAGACATGCGCAAGATTGGACTGGAGAACACATTCCTGGCCGGCTTCTTTTGCAGCCCGGAGTCTCCCTGTCCGTTACTGGAACGCATCCAAACACCTGCCAACCAACGCACAGACGTCTCCACCGATCCGGATGCGTTCAACCAGACCACCCCCTCTGATATCGGCATGTTGCTTTCTGATATTTATCAATGCGCGGAGAACGGCGGCGGCGCATTGGTCGCAGCCTTCCCGGAGAAGATCAACAGCGAAATCTGCCAGCAGATGATCACATTCCTGGCTGCCGATAATATCGGCGTCCTCATCGAAGCGGGGGTACCAGAAGGCACAAAACTTGCTCACAAGCATGGGTGGATCAGTGACGCGGCATCGCTGGTCATTCAGAATTTCAGCGATGCCGCGATTGTCTACACACCAGGTGGGAATTACGTATTTGTCATTTATGCCTATCATCCTGTGCAAATCGTATTTGACGAGGCGAATGCCCTCTTTGCACAAATGTCGCAGGCAGTATACAACTACTATAATATCCCCATTCAGTAATAATATGGGGAGTGTCTAAAAGGATGGGCTAAAATAGTGGTATGAAGAAATGCCTTTATTGCCAGGCAATCAGCCGCCAGAACCGAGCGGGAAAGACGAAAGCAGGCTCGCAACGGTATCGGTGTATGCACTGTGGTCACAAATATACGCCTGAACCGAAACAACAAGGCTACCCGGAGAGCATGCGCAAGCGGGCGATGGAAATGTACGTGGATGGGAACAATCTGCGCCGGATCGCTCGCCATTTGAAAGTAGCGCCTCAGACGGTTGCCTATTGGGTGACAGACGTGGCAGAAGCACTACCCAATGCCCCGTTACCCAATGAAGTGAAGGAAGCAGAAATGGATGAAATGTTCACCTTCATCGGCGATAAAAAAACGAAATCTACATTGTCACTCTGGTAGATCGCAAAACTCGCTGTATTTTGGGCTGGAGCGCAGTCTGGGTTCGCAGCCAGGCTGCCCTGCAACAGGTTGTGGATCAAGCTCCCAAAGCAAAGTGGTATTACTCAGATGGCTTTGATGCCTACCAGTGGCTCTGGTATCACTTTGGCAGATATGAAATCTCCGAAGGCAAGTCAGACACCTACTCTGTGGAAGCAGACAATGCGGAGTTACGTCACTATCTGGCACGTCTGGCGCGCAAGTCTCGCTGCTTTTCTCGTTGCCCGTATGCGTTGGAATGCGCTTTACGCCTGTTTGTCTTTTGCTTCAACAGCAGACAGCCTTACAAACAACGTTTTCCAGACTACCCAGCTCATCTGATCGACTTCGTGAGCCCACGACTTTAGACACTCTGATAAAAGGCTACTTCGTATATTTTATGCCTGTAAAGGTATAATCGAAACATGAGTGCTGCACTGGGATTATATCGTCTACAACAGGTGGATAGTCAGATCGATCAAATCCAAGCGCGACTGAGAGCCATTCAAGAAACCCTTGAAAACGATGTGGCGCTGCGCGCTGCCAACGAGCATTTCACCGTGGCAACGGGCAGCCACAAGGAGGCAGAACGCCTCTTGAAACAAAGCGAAGCCGACGTGGAAAAGCTACAGATCAAGATCGAACAAACTGAGGCGAGCCTCTATGGCGGGAAAGTGCACAACCCGAAGGAATTGCAGGATCTGCAAAAAGATGTAGCTTCGTTGAAACGTCACCTTGAGACTTTGGAGGAGCGCGAGTTGGAAGCTATGATCACCGCGGAAACGGCAGAAAAAGAACTCCAAACGGCAAAAACCGAGCTCGAACGTGTACAATCCAGACTTAAAGAACAGCATAAAGATTTGGCTCAAGAAAGCGAAACGCTCCGCAAACATCTGGAGCGTCTCCACTCGGAACGCCAGGCAGTGGTCACGGATATCACAGGGCAAACCCTGACTGTCTACGACCAGCTGCGAAAGCAGAAGCGTGGACTCGCGATTACAACCATCGCAGATAATTCCTGTGAAGCCTGCGGCACCACCCTTACCGCTTCACAACAACAGAGTGCGCGTTCCACAAGCCAGTTATTCCACTGTCCCACCTGTGGTCGAATCTTATATGCAAATTGAGATGATCTCACGACCTTCACACCGCGTGCGAAATCACGGATAACAAATGGATCCGAATACTATCTCTTTTCTGATTGGTTTTGCAAGCGGTGTGTTGTTCACCTGGCTGCTCGGCCGAGTTCGCCCGCTGCTGACCCAGATTCGCGAAAGCGCAAAAGAGCGGCGCGAAGCTGCGATGGTGCGGCGCACGAGTGGTTTGGAGGACAATCACCGACGGCTCACACTCCGCCGCGCACAGGGGATGCATTTAGCGGCCTCGCTATTCGCCCTGGACGACATCTTACAGGAACCACGCCTGATGGCTCCGCCAGTGCGCGTTGAGCCGGGTGTAGTGGGAATCCAGGAAGACATTATTTCTCAGACGCTTCCCTACATGCCAGCCTGGCCGGAACTTGCAGCGATCTATCGCGCGCCGACCATCGGTGTGGCAGAGGCGATTTCCGGTGGATCACACATCGTGATCGCGGGTGCGGCGGGGACAGGCAAGACTGTTGCCCTCGCGCATCTTGCGTCCCTGGCTGCCAATCTTCAGATCCGGCTCGATCCCAACTCTGATTTGGAGGCAGTTCCTTATCTCTATCATGTGGCAGATCTGCAATTTCCATTCGACGGCTCGAGGGATCCCGCCAGCCCGCTCGTCAACGCCGCAAGTGAACATGCACCGCTCTTTGATCTCAGACGCCTGCCGGGGTTTATCCAACAAACGCTTAAGGGTGGACAAGCTCTCCTACTGATCGATGGATTCGATGAACTTGACCCGACAGGACAAGAGCATGTCGTAGGCTGGTTCAAAGCGTTATTACAAGCCTATCCCAGAATCAGAATTGTCACCACAGGTTGCCCGAACCAACTCTCTGGCTTGATCCGCCTTGGTTTCAGCCCCCTGGCTTTAATTGCTTGGGACTCACCCAGGATCTCACGATTCATCCAGCAATGGGGCGAATTATGGTCACGCACAGCAGACCTGGAAGCTTCAGATCAAACGAGACCCGAACAGGTCGATCCTATCCTGCTCAATACCTGGCTGACCGTTGATAATGCCGGTCTCACCCCTTTCGAATTGACCCTGAAAGTCTGGGGTGCATATGCGGGCGACAGCCTTGGAGCGCGTGTCATAGATGCAATTGCCACCCATGTCCGGCGTCTGGCTCCGAGTGGCACACCTGTCGCGGCGTTGGAGCTCCTCGCGATGCAAGTCGTACTTACCCTCCAACCGGTCTTCGATCCGCGTCAGGCGCGTGCCTGGGTGAAACAATACGACATCGTAGAGGATCAGCCAATCGATAGCGCCGAGACAGCTACGGTATCCGGCGTTGAGGAAGACCCTGCACTCAGCGACTCACAAAAGATCAGGGGCAGAAAATCGAAAGCAAGCGAGGCGGTGCCCTCCCACGGATTGCTGAGCAAGATGGTCGAAAGTGGATTACTGATCTCCCACTCGAATCACAAGATGAGATTCCTGCATCCTGTGCTGAACGGGTACCTTGCCGGCCAGGCGATCGGCGACAACGATGCCGACACAACGCTGCTTGCCCTGCCAGATTGGGATGGCAAGGCGATTTCCCTGCATTATCTGGCTGCACGGGCAGATGTATCTGCCGTCGCAGATATTATGCTGAAAGAATCAGACCTCCCGTTACACCGTCAGAGCTTTGCAGTCGCTCGCTGGCTGCGAGATGCTCCAAAGGATACCGGGTGGCGCAATAAAGCATTCGCCAGCCTGCTGGCGATCCTGCAGGCGGAGGGCCAACCCATCGGCTTACGCGGGCAAGCCATGGCTGCCTTTGTCACGAGCGGCGACGCCGGCGCGGCGACTCTTTTCCGCCAGCTTTTGAGCTCAAGGTCGTTTGAGTTGATCCCGCTTGCTGCGTTAGGGAGCGGCGCGCTGAAGGATGTGAAAGCGATCGACGCGCTGGAAGAGTTGATGCAGGCGCCGTCCGGCGCGGTACGCCGGGCAGTCTGTCTTGCTCTGGTGGCGATTGGCACGGAGAAATCATTGGAAGGTGTAGCCCGCGCCCTGATCCAGGGTGATGAAGAGCTCAGGCGCGCCGCTGCGGAAGCCCTGGCGAATGATCCGGTGGAAGGACACGCCATGCTCCAGGAAGGCGCGACACTCACAGATATCCTGGTGCGCCGCGCCGCCGTTCATGGGCTGGCGCGCGTTGGTCAACCCTGGGCGCTTGAAACGCTGCAGCGAATGCAGGTAGAAGATGACCAGTGGGCTGTACGCAACCTGGCTACTCAATATCTGGAACAACTTCAGAATATAGACACGCGCGTACCGCGTCTGCTTCCCACACCCTCTGAAACACCCTGGGTGATTGCCTTTGCAGGCAAGCAAAAAATGGGTGTCCCACGCGGTGGACCCGCCACGGAGGTACTGCTCAGCGCGTTCAAACAGGGTGATACAGAAGAACGCTTGGCGGCCTTGCCATACCTTAAACGTGTGGCAAACGAGGGAATCATCGGCGCCCTCTATAACGCCATGTATGGCGAGGATCCCGAAGTCCGCGAAGCCGCTTTCCAGGCAGTGCAGGAGATCGGTGCAGACGGACTCAAGCTCCCCCACCCGAACCAGTTTGGATTAGGATAGTAGATGCTGGCAAAAAGCTATGCGCGGATCGACACGCGGCATGTTCAAGCTGACTCAATTTACTGAGGAGAATGGATGACGAAAGAAACATTGTTACTGACCATTGCCGTCCTGGGCGGGACCGGTAAGGAAGGCAAAGGGCTCGCCTATCGCTGGGCAAAAGCAGGTTACCGCATTTTGATCGGTTCGCGCTCCTCTGAAAAAGCCGTGAAAGCCGCCTCTGAGATCATGGAATTGTTGGAAGGATCTTCTTCGGTCGTGGGCACAACCAATCTGGAAGCTGCCGGACAGGCAGATATTGTTGTGCTGACCGTCCCGTTTGCCGCACACCGTGAGACCCTGGAAAGTGTCAAAGAAGCCCTCAAGGGCAAGATCCTGGTGGATGTGACAGCTCCTCTGGTCCCGCCGAAAGTCAGCAAGGTGCAGATGCCCCCGGCTGGCTCCGCTGCCCAGGAGGCGAAAGAAATCGTCGGTGAGGAGGTGGAGGTCGTGGCAGCCTTCCAGAGCGTCTCGCATGAGCATTTGCTTGGCGAAGAAAACATCGAATGTGACGTGCTGGTGACCGGCACAAGCAAAAAGGCGCGTACTGAGGTGCTGACCCTTGTCGAAGCCGCGGGTCTCACCGGCTGGGATGCAGGTCCAATTGAAAACTCCGTCGTTGTGGAAGGGCTGACCAGCGTGCTGATCAACATCAATAGGATTTACGGTTCCAAACACTCGGGGATCAAAATTACGGGAGTGTCAAAGCAGCCCACTGAATAACCTTGTCTACATTGACCCTTACTTCCCTGCAACACATACCTATCATCCGCCACGGCGACAACTTGCCAGATATCGTTGTGAATGCACTTCATGAGAACACTATCTCTCTGGAAGACAACGACATCCTTGTGCTCGCGCAAAAGATCGTTTCAAAAGCAGAGGGACGTGCTGTCCATCTTGCTACTGTGACGCCATCTCAGCGCGCGATCAAGCTGGCAGAAAAAACTGAAAAAGATGCGCGTCTGGTTGAGTTGATTCTTCAGGAAAGTAATCAAGTCCTAAGAACACGGACCGGAACCATTATTGTTGAACACAAACTCGGATTCGTATGCGCCAATGCGGGTATCGATCATTCCAATGTAAGTTCCCTTCTCCCTGAGGGAGAGAGGCCAGGGAACGCAGGAGAAGAATGGGTTTTGCTTCTGCCAGCAGAACCAGATCGCTCCGCAGAAATAATCCGGCAAGAGATTCAGTCCATAACCGGAAAGCGGATCGGCGTACTCATCATCGACTCGCACGGGCGCGCCTGGCGCAATGGTACAGTTGGCGTCGCCATTGGCATCGCCGGAATGCCCGGCTTGCAGGATTTACGCGGAGAAGAGGACCTGTTCGGGTCCATATTGCGCATTACGCAGGTTGGTGTAGCCGATGAGCTCGCTGCCGCCGCATCACTCCTCATGGGGCAGGCGGCGGAAGGCACGCCTGTGGTCCACGTACGCGGTTTTCCTTATCCGCTGCACGACGGTACACTGCAAGAGCTTCTTCGCCCCAGAGAGCAAGATCTATTCCGCTAGAATCTGATATCTGAAACTTAAACTTGAAACAGTTAGACATGACTCCCGACGCCCTTTTCTGGCAATCCATGTCACAATTACTGACTACGAATCCCGTCATCATTGATCGACTCAAAGGAAGCTCTCATCCTCGTTATCCCACGGTCATCTATCCCCTCGATTATGGCTATCTCGAAAACACAACCTCCGGTGACGGAAGCGGAATAGATGTGTGGCTTGGCTCGTTAATAACAGTGACAAATAGGTATGACGCGAAAACACTAACAGGAATCTTATGCACGTTTGATAGACTCAAGCGTGATGCAGAAATCAAATTATTGATCGGGTGCAGCGCAGAAGATATTCAACGCATTCGGGACTTTTATAACGAGATGTATACACTCTACATTCCAAATCCAGCGGCGGAACATGACCTTTCCAGCTGATTTCCTCGACCTGTTCACAGACGAAACAAAAGCCCTGCTTTACCTGGCTACGGTCATGCCAGATGGTTCGCCGCAGGTCTCACCCGTCTGGTTCAGCATAGAGGGTGATTACGTCCTCATCAATACCAATGAAGGACGTACGAAAGATAAGAACATGAAAGCGCGTCCTCGCGTGGCAATGGTCATTCAGGACCCCAATAACCAGGATCGCTACCTGGGGATGCGCGGCGAAGTTGTTGGGTTTACACGAGAAGGAGCAGATGAGCACATCAACCGGCTTTCGCTCAAATACTATAACAAGCCCTGGGCGTATCGAGAGGGACAACGGCGGATCATTTACAGGATCAAACCCCTCCACTTTAACCTGCACTACGATTGACCTTCACAACTTCTTACGGACTCGACGCTCGGTCCGCCGCTTCAAACCGGACCCCGTGCCGGATGCCGCTATACGGAACATTCTCTCCACCGCTGCATATGCGCCCTCCGCGCACAACCGCCAGCCGTGGAGATTTGTCGTGGTGACAAATTTATCCGTCAAAACCCGTTTAGCGGAGGCTATGGCTGAAGACTTTGAACGTGACCTGCTTCGCGATGGCGTTCCATCTGAAAAAATCCAGGCACAGATCAAACGCTCAAAATCACGTATTACCTCTGCGCCGGCTGCCATCATTTTATGTCTCGACATGAGCGACATGGATTCGTACCCCGATGAAAAACGTCAGCAAGCCGAGCGAACGATGGCAGTTCAATCCGCCGCGGGGGCGGGTTTACAGTTGCTGCTTGCTGCGCACGCGGAAGGGTTGGGTGGCGTCTGGGCTTGCTGGCCCCTCTTTGCACAGGAAACGATCCGGAAGACCTTAAGTTTGCCAGAATCCTGGGAGCCGCA
>JAICRQ010000347.1 GCA_025966435.1 Anaerolineales bacterium
GGGAAGGCGATCCCGGCAAAGTTCGAGCCTCCGCCGACGCAGCCGATGACCACATCAGGATATTCATTCGCTATATCCATTTGTTTGAGTGCCTCTTCACCGATCACGGTCTGGTGCATGAGCACATGATTGAGCACAGAGCCAAGCCCGTATTTCTTTGCGCCATTGGAGGTTGCGGCGACTTCCACGGCTTCTGAGATGGCAATGCCAAGCGAGCCAGGGCTTTCCGGATCCGCTGCAAGCACGGAGCGCCCGTAATTCGTTTGATCCGTGGGGCTGGCATACACCTTCGAGCCATAAGCTTCCATCAAGTTGCGGCGATACGGCTTTTGCTGGTAGGAAACCTTGACCATATACACCTCAAGCTCAAGCTCAAACACGTTGCAGGCAAAGGCCAGCGCCGACCCCCACTGCCCTGCCCCGGTTTCCGTGGTCATGGCTTTTGTGCCGCCCTTCTTGTTGTAGAATGCCTGCGCAATGGCGGTATTCGGTTTGTGACTGCCCGCCGGTGAAACACCTTCATATTTGTAGTAGATATGGGCAGGCGTATCGAGCGCCTTTTCCAAACGCCGCGCCCGCAGGAGCGGGGTGGGACGATACAACTTGTAGACCTCGCGCACCTCTTCAGGAATCTCAATAAATCGCTCCGTGCTGATCTCCTGCAGGATCAAATCCATCGGGAAAAGCACAGCCAGGAAATCCGGCGTGACCGGTTCCAGCGTGCCGGGATGCAGCACAGGGGTGGGCGGCACCGGATTATCGGCATTGATGTTGTACCAATATTTCGGCAGGTCGCTCTCATTCAACAGGAATCGGGTCTGGTCGGTCATGGCTTCTCTCCTTTGATTGACTATGGACAATTGACGATAGACCATAAAAGATGGTCAATGGTCTACGGTCCGACAAAAACAAAAACGCCCATCCCAAACATGGGACGGACGTCAAATCCGTGGTGCCACCCAACTTAGGCTGCTGTAACGCTATAGCGGAAGCAAGCCTCACTCACCTGGCTCTATAACGGGAGCAGCCCGTCTCCACTACTCTTGGCCGTAAACCAATTTCGCTTTGCGGCTCGGAGGTCCATTCGACATTGATCTCTCGCACAGGTCTCTCAGCACGGTTGACCTGCTCTCTGGAGCGATATTCAATGCCTACTCTTCCTCGTCACTGCCTTGTGGGTTTTGGTGATTATAAGCAAAAGGATGGGGATGTCAATGAGCAGTAGCGTCGAGCCAACAAGAGTAGCAAATATATGTTTAAAATCCTTCCGCCATACGCTTTGCATCCGCCGACACCACGTGGAGCGGATCACCTTATTTTGTCAGCTTTTTTAGGATTTCCAAACGTTCCGACACAGTCTGAATGACGCTATTCATTGTTACCTCATAATCTCTAAGAGTAAGAAATATTTCTGGCCGAATTGAAAAATATTTTGAGATAAATGATTTAGCACAGGTTTGATGCATAGGCAAGAATGACATCATCCACATATGTACTGCATCTAGAACGCCATAATGAGACACACCCCAAGAAATCATAGAACTACTTTCCCCCACTGTTCCAATAATTTCGCCAAACATGGTATCAGTTTGGTGTCCATGTATCCCAAATTGTGAAGCAAATCTGTAAACTGTATGGACTTTCTTTTCCTCTGGAAAATTTTGTAAAAACTTAAATCGTTTCTTGTACTCGTCGGGCTTATTTTCGCGCTCGAGCCAGATAGCTAACATGCTTTCGTCATCTGCAATACGAATAACATCACGCGAGAGTTCCGCGGCTAGTCTTAATAACGCAAAACCTGCATCAAGTTGGGATTTCAGAAGGAGAAAAAGGGATTGCGTTTGGTAATGAAATACTTTCTGCCATAGGAAGAGCCGATGCATTTCCAATTCCGTAAGGCTTGCTTGCTGACCAATTACGAAGGGAACGGCTCTCGCAAGGTTTATGCTGTCACCAAATACCTGCCAAAGATCAGAATATACATTCTTAAAGCTTGAAATCGATTCTTGTTCAAAAGCTAGCCAATCATCTAATGGGTGTTCTCCAGACTTCTCCGGTAGTGGTTTCATCTGCTTAAAATCCCTCTGCCACGTACTCGCCCCATACCACGCGAAGCGTATTACAAATTTCGCCGAGGGTAATGTCGTTCTCCACGCATTCAATAAATAGTGGCATTAGGTTCTCTGTTCCCATAGCGGCAGATTTCAACTTCTCCAGCAGCTCTTCTGCCAGTCTCTGGTCTCTAGTCTCCCTCAATTCCCTCAACTTCATTTTCTGCCCCATCTCGATCGCGGGATCAACCCTCAGGCGTTCCAGCGTCAAATCCTCCTGCACTTTGAACTGATTCATGCCAACGATTACTTGCTCTCCACTCTCAATCGCCTGTTGAGCAACATAGGCAGCATCTTGAATTTCATTTTGCATGTAGCCTTTTTCGATGGCTTGCAAGGCACCGCCCATATCATCAATCTTTGAAATGTAATCTGTGGCGAGGTTTTCTATCTCGTCGGTAAGATATTCGATGAGATACGAGCCCGCCAGTGGGTCGACCGCATCCGCTACCCCTGACTCGTGGGCGATGATCTGCTGCGTGCGGAGGGCAACGCGTACCGCCTTTTCGGTCGGAAGCCAGAGGGCTTCGTCCATGCTGTTGGTGTGCAGGGATTGAGTCCCGCCGAGGACGGCAGAGAGGGCTTGCAAAGTCACCCGCACCACGTTGTTTTCTGGCTGTTGCGCGGTCAGCGTGGAACCAGCAGTCTGGGTGTGGAATCGCAGTTGCCAACTGGAGGGTTTTTGTGCCTTAAACCGTTCGCGCATGATTCTTGCCCACATCCGCCGCGCGGCGCGGAACTTGGCGACCTCTTCGAGCAGGTTATTATGGGCGTTGAAGAAGAATGAGAGCTGTCCGGCGAACTCGTCCACGCTGAGTCCCGCCTGGAGCGCGGCTTCCACATAGGCGATCGCGTTCGAGAGCGTGAACGCCACTTCCTGTGCGGCAGTCGAACCTGCTTCCCGGATGTGATAACCTGAGATCGAGATCGTATTCCAGCTTGGCACTTCGGCGGCACAGTACTGGAATATGTCCGTGATCAGCCGCATGGACGGCGCGGGCGGGAAGATATACGTGCCACGTGCCACATATTCCTTGAGGATGTCGTTTTGGATCGTGCCGCGCAGTTTTTTCACGTCCGCGCCCTGGCGCTTCGCGACGGCGATGTACATTGCCAGCAGAACGCCCGCGGGCGCGTTGATCGTCATTGACGTGGAGACTTGCTCCAACGGAATCTGATCGAACAGCTGCTCCATATCATGAATGGACGAAATCGAAACGCCGACCTTCCCCACCTCGCCCTGCGCGATCGGGTCGTCAGCATCGTAACCAATCTGGGTGGGCAGGTCGAACGCGACACTGAGTCCCGTCTGTCCCTGCCCGAGGAGGTAACGATACCGCTTGTTGGACTCCTCTGCCGTGGAGAAGCCCGCGTACTGGCGCATCGTCCAGAAGCGCGAGCGGTACATCGTCGGTTGGACGCCGCGGGTATAAGGATACTCCCCCGGAAAGCCGAGCTTCTTCTCGTAATCCGAACCTTCGTCCGCGGAAAGGGGCACACGCGGCACTTCTATCCCGGACGACGTCTCGAAACGCTCTTTTCTCTCTTTGAATTTATCGAGGGATTTCCTGAGGATGGTTTCTTGCCACTTTTGGAAGGAGGCTTTCAATGTCATGTTTTCACCACGAAGTTTCACAAAGGGTCACAAAGGGTCACAAAGGAAGAGGTTTACAACCTTCGTGTTCCTTAGTGTCCTTTGTGGTTAAAAGATTTTCCTCAAGTATAAAGCCAACCCAAAATAGTTGTACGCAAAACGCAAGGGACTCTAACGCCCATCCTGTGCTAGACTCGCAGATATGTCTGCAGAAAAATCTCCATTTAGAGTTTTGTGGATCGTAGCCCTGCTTTGCTCCACCCTGGCTTGCCGCGCTGCCACAAGGCTGGTCATTCCAGATACCCCTACCCCTCTACCGACATTTACCCCGACAACCACTCCCACGCTCACCCCGACTCCCCTCCCGACGTTTACTCCCACAGTTATCTTTGAAGCTGCCTGTCCTTCGGTGGTAGAGGGCATCCTGAACACTGTCACCGCGCAAGTGAACCTGACGGGCAATGAATCCGATAAGCTGTTTAACGAGGAGGGCGGCATATCCCTGGTGACCTATGACGTTGAAGAGGACACGATCACAGATCCACACTTCGAGGCAGCCCCCGATGAATTGGAAGATGAACGAGACGATCGCGCCGCGCACGAAGCCATCTGGAGTTATTTTGCGTCTATCATGCCTCCTGCCGAGCGCGAGCTGGTCGCCAGGTTTTCGATCTTTACCGAC
>JAICRQ010000002.1 GCA_025966435.1 Anaerolineales bacterium
CACCGGCGGAAGGACGAACAACCGCCCTTTCGCCTCCACCCGGACCGTGGCACGGCTGACTGCCAGGTGATCGTGAACGCGTGCATCAATTCCCTCGAACACATACCCCCCGCGCGGACCCGAAATGGTGTATGTGAATGTATAGGTTTCGTTTTGCTTTAGCCTCACCAGATGACGGCTGGAACCGGAACGAACGATTAATCTTGTGGGCAAGAGATCAGTAAGCATCACCTCCTCCAGGCTTGCGCCGCGATTGGTGACCATGAGCCTTACATCTACTTCCGCATCCGGTGAAACACGCTCCGCGCTCAACTGACGCGTGGCTTCCAGCTTGATCTTTTCGGGCGACTGCAAATATCCCAGGAGCAAATAGGTGACGAGAGGCAGCGCCAGCGCGAGAAACACTCCCTGCACGGCGACAATCCCCGTGAGGATGAGTGCATAGATGAGAAGGCTGAGGATGAGAGAGCGGGACAATTACTTAATCACCGGTACCGGAGTCTTTTCCACTGTGTCGCGAATCACATCATCCGTGACCTGGCGCGACATCCAGTACTCAGGCTGGAGGATGACACGATGCCCCAGGACCGGGATGGCATATCGCTTGATATCGTCGGGCGTGATGAAATCGCGCCCTTCGATCGCGGCGTTGGCGCGCGCGATCTTGAGGAATGCTAACGAACCGCGCGGACTTGCCCCCACAGAGACGCGCCGATCGACACGTGTAGCATGAACCAATGCCGTCATGTAATTTTCGAGGTCTGCGTTCACGTGCACTGTTTCCACGGTTTCGCGCATTTCCAGCACCCGGCTCGCATCCGTGATCTCGCGCAACGCGACTTCATCCTGCCGGCGCTCGCGACGCCGGCGCAGGATTAATTTCTCTTCTTCCATGCTGGGATAGCCCACGGCGAGCTTGAGCATGAAGCGGTCCAATTGCGCCTCGGGCAGTGGGAACGTCCCTTCATATTCGATCGGGTTTTGGGTGGCAAGCACCAGAAAGGGCGTCGGTAAAGGCAGTGTTTCGCCTTCGATCGTCACCTGCCCCTCCTGCATTGCCTCCAGTAGAGCGGACTGAGTCTTCGGTGAGGCGCGGTTGATCTCATCGGCGAGGACAATATTGGCAAAGACCGGTCCTTTACGAAGCTCGAACTCATTTTTCGTGCGGTTGAAAATGTATCCGCCGGTAATGTCACCGGGCAGAAGATCAGGCGTGAATTGGATGCGCTTGAAGTCGAGCCCCAACACTGTTGCAAAGCTGCGCGCGACCAGTGTCTTGCCCAGCCCGGGAAAATCCTCGAGCAGGATGTGCCCTCCAGCCAGCATGGAAGCCATCATCATTTCGAGCAGGGCGCGCTTGCCAACCACCGCGCGTTCCACCTCGGCAATCACTTGTTTACTCAGCAATGAAACCTGGGAAATGTCTGTCAAAGTTCACTCCAATGAGAAATGTAGGTCGGGTTGCTAACCCGATATGGTCGGGCTACCCACATCAGGGTGCTACGCGACCAGCCCGACTTACTCCCGACCTACTGCTT
Organism: Anaerolineales bacterium; assembly: GCA_025966435.1. GTDB lineage: Bacteria > Chloroflexota > Anaerolineae > Anaerolineales > Villigracilaceae > Defluviilinea. The sequence goes on from JAICRQ010000002.1 coordinate 1,539, forward strand.
TGTACCTGCTCTTCGAGGAAATCAACCGCCTCCGCAACATCCAGATCGAGCGGAGTAGGCTGGTGCGCCGAAAAGCGGTTTGTATTCGGAAAATCGGCAAACGATCCATGTAAGCCTGTTTCCAGATATTGCTGGAGCTCCTTCCGTGGCTCCCAGTCGACTCCCAGCAGCGGCATGAAGACAGAGCGTGGACGTCCGCTCTCGCGCTGTAGCAAAATTTGGTAAGCCAGCTTACCAAGCCGGTTCGCGACCAGCCATTTGAAATAGATACCCTTCTCCGCTTTGTGCAGCCAGGTCGCCAGGCTTTCCACCTGTCCCTGTGAAGGTCTGACCTTTTGTTCCACCCGTCGGTGAAAACTGGGTTGGGGCGCCAGACTGAAAACAAGGAAAAAAAGAACCGTAAAAACGATCAACGACCACCAGGTCCCTTGCGAGAAGGAACGGTACAAAAGGTCCAGGTTCCAGGCGACATACGCAACCGGAATGACGATAATTTCATAGATCGTTTCTCGCAAGGGGAATGCCAGGAGGGCGGCGATCAGTATGATCGCGGCAAGGATCAGCCCGCGTTGCACAGGATTCATACGGGCTCTCCACAGTAATGCAGAATCGTCTTAAGACAGCTTACAGCCTCGTTGACGTCCCTGGGACCGGAGCGACGATCGCCATATCGTACACCTTCAAATAGACGTGTCAGCCGGGTTACCGCGTCACCGGGCAACCCGGCACGCTCGAGGCGAACCGCAAACTCGTGAGGCGTCATCGCAATTTCGCGCTGCAACTGGCGCTTGCTGGAGACCACATCGCTCATGCGCAGGTAACAGTTAATGATCACATCGCTGGAATTACGGCCGGAGGAAAGATCATGCAGAGAAGATCGTGCAATCTTTGCGATTTCATCCAGAGGCTTACTTCTCTTGAGCGCCGCATATCTGGACTTCCAGCTCCGGTATGCTAACCAGACTACAAACAGCAAAATTAATGCAAACGCAAAGCTGATTAGATAGGAAAACGCAGGTGAGACCGACGGCGGTTGGAATATGGGTACGGGAACGGCTGATTCCTCACTTGCCACGCTTTCTACAGCCTCTTGCAGGTTGAATGGGAGGAGCTGATCGCCGTAGTTCTTAAGTAGATAGTAAATTCCTAAAGCCGTCAGCGCTCCCCGGATGAGCAACAAAAACATGCGCTTGCGCATTTCTGGCGAAAGTAACAGACCAATGAGGACGACCATGAGTGCGAGCAGGATCAATGCCAGCATCTGCTGCCAGAAAGGGACGTCCACAAAAGCTGGTTCCACAACCGAAGGAGGGACGGGAGCCTGCTCCACTTCCTCCCGAACGAAACGCTGACCTTCGCGAAAGGGGACCTCGCTCAAACTGGTGGCGAGTACCGTTAAAGCCCCCAACGCCAGGACGGCAAATACTAAAACCAGGCGTTTATTCTCAAATATGGAACGCATGCTCGAATGTGAATTTTACCATTACGACTATAATTACAAATACCCTCCCTATGACCGAATCTTTAAATAACCTCTGCCATGCTCCTCTACATCCGCAAGCCGCGCACGGACTGCGCCTGTTCAACGCGGGAGAGTATTTCGAAGCTCATGAGGCGCTGGAGGATGCCTGGAACGCGGAACCGGGAAAGGTCCGCGAGCTGTATCGCGGCATCCTGCAGATCGCCGTCGTTTACCTGCACATCACGCGCAGGAACTACAACGGGGCGGTCAAAGTCTATTTCCGCAGCCAGAGATGGGTCAGGGATTGGCCGGATATCTGCAGAGGCATTCATGTGGAAGAGTTACGCCGCAACGCCGAGGCAGCGATTAGGGAAGTCCGAAGACTGGGCATCGAACGCATAGCAGAATTCGACAATTCACTGTTGAAACCGGTGGTCTGGGATGAAAAGCAGGTTGAGAAAAAGAAGTACATCTGCGACCGCTGCGGTCACGAGATGTACGAAAAGAATTGCAAAGTGACCTGCCCCAACTGCGGCAATCGCTTTGATTGCTCGGATTTAAATATTTATTTTGATTGAGAGATGTACCGTTCTTTCAATACAAAACGGATAGCTTCTCTGAAGCTATCCGTTTTCAATCATGTTTGGATCAGAATCGCTCTTGCCGGGGCTCCATCGCAACCCGCGAGCTTGAGCGGCAGACAATACAGGTCATAAAACCCGCGCATGACGCTCGAAAGATTCAAGCCCTCTACGACCACAACACCAGCTTTGAGCAGCACTGTGTGCGTAAGCACCGAATCCCCGTAAGGCGCCACAGAAAGATAATCCACACCGACGAGCTGCACGCCACGCTCGACCAGCCATTCTGCGCCGTCTTCCGTAATAGCAACGAAATCCGTTTGGAATTGAGATTCGCCTCTTGCCCACAGGTGGGAATTACGCGTGCCGAAGAGCACCCGTTTCATCTGGGAAGAAACTTCAGTCCGCTCTAGCACTTCCGCGGTGATCGCTTCGATCCCATCGGGTAATTGCACAACGTAACAGGGTCCTGTCAGGATCTCGAGTGGAAGCCTTTCGACCGTGATGCCACCGTTCACGAAATGGTACGGCGCGTCCACATGCGTGCCGATATGCACACTGGAGCTCATGCGCGAGACATTATTATGCCCGCCGTGATCCATGGACTCGAATTTTTCAAGCTCCAGTTTTGGGTCGCCGGGCCAGATGGGGAGATGCGGAGAAATTGTCAGAGAGATGTCGTAGATGGTCATGAGGAGCTCCTTTATACATCGCACAATCTGGAGTCGGAAGTAATACGGACTCCAAAGGCTTACGGAGTCGGCGTACTTGTGGGGGTTCGACTTGGCGTCCCGGAAAACGCCGGAACGGACATCGGCGTGAGCGTGGGCGTGACCGTGGGGGTTGGGGTCGGGCTGAACGGAATCCACCCGCTGTAGAAAAAGTATTCCTGCAAAAAGCCTGCGCGTTCCTGCTCTGTCATCAAGCGCGGACGGGCATAGTCTTCCACCATCGCCGGGATCAGTTCAACGCTGATCAACCTCCCATTGTAGATTACGTAGCGATCTAGAAACACGCGGCGGATGCCGGGCGGCATCCAATCCTGGTCGCCCATCTGGTCGAAGAACAAATTGCCAAGCCCATAATGGATGAAGGAGTCGTTGTAGAACTCCATCATCTGGGCGTAATGCGCCTGGCTCCCGCTGACAATGGACGCGCCTGAATCCGCCATCAACTGAAAGTCATCCATCTGCTGCGGACTGGGACGCGAGTCATAGCTTTCATTCCACTGGAACGTGGAAATAACAACGTAACCCTGTGCTTTCAGTGCATTAATCTGCCTGGTGAGAATGTCGAACTTGCACGGCGCGGCGCCCGGTTGGAAATCCGTTGCCGTGGGGAAGCGCCCCACATCTGGTTTGTTGCAGCCGATGAACGCGATCTTATTGCCATTGACTTCAAACAACGCTGGCTCGAGAGAGTCTTCCAAATCCAAGCCCCCGCCAAAATACGGTAGGCCTTTTTCTTTATAGATCTCAATCGTTTCCCGCATTCCCGCCGAGCCGCGATCGGCGAAGTGATTACCGGTCAACTCGACGACATCGGTCCCAATGTCCGTGAGCAGTTCAATGTACTTCGGGTCGCTGCAGAAAACCAGGGCAACCTGATTGCCTTTCGGGTACGTACAACCTGTGTAGAATGGAATCTCATTGCTTACGTGTGCAATATCCGCTTCGCGCATTACGTCGCGGATTCGTTCGCCGGGATAGGTGGTGCCCTTGAGCTCCATCGTCAGCGCGGTGGCACGGACCAGAGCTGTGACGCCTGTCATGATGACGGTTGTCAACTTGCCCGGGTCGTAGTTGGGAGGGGGAAGGCTGAGAACGGAAGATTGAACCTCATCTTGCGATTGAAGCACTAGATTCACGACCAGAGGATAGGTGGATAGATCAAAATTCTTACGGATCGGAGATTGACCGTCAATCGTCAGGACTTTCCATTTTGGTTGCAGCGCGTCAAAGGGTACGATTGCCCACGACGGCATCTCGGACCAGGCTGTGTCGAGCAGCTGACTTCCCGGCACGATCCGCGCCGCCCGGGGCGCAGGCTCACCCCAGAGCGCGCGCAGCGTGACACGCGTCGATTCGTCCATCAATAAAGGCTGTCCATCGAAAGGCGCAGGAGCAATCCCTTCCACCCACGTGCGTTTCAATTCTTCGAGAGACACACCGTCGGTTACCGTAGGAAACGGCGCAACGAGCGCATATACCAGAGTAACAGAATCATGTACGATAACCTCTTCAGGCGTCGGCGTGGAAGTGAGGAGTTGAACAGATGAAATTTTCGGAAGAGACTTTTGAGGAATTGGAGGGAGAGAATTTGCTGTGACCGGCGAGCTACAGGCAGAAAGCAAAAAAGAGCATAAACTTATAAGAAGTAATAACTGGTGAGGGGACACTTGCACCTGATGCAAGTGCAGGTGTTGCTTCGTCAGGAAAAGCACCCTCCTCACAATGACATGTCGAGTTGGCATAACGCCCCGATTATACTATTCGGCTTTAAGGAAGACTTCTGAAAGTGTGAACTGCTTTAGTGCTTCACTGTCAATGGTAATTCCCAAACCTGGTTTGTCCGGCACATCAATTGTGCTATCTTCATTCAAGACAAAGCGCTCGTTTGTTACATCACGCTGGTAATAACGATCGGAGGCAGAAATATCGCCTGGCAAAGTAAACCCGGGCAGGGAAGCAAGCGCCAGATTAGAAGCGCGTCCCACGCCCGTTTCCAACATCCCTCCGCACCAAACGGAGACGTTTCGCTCGCGGCAATAATTGTGAATCGCAATTCCCTGGCTCAAGCCTCCCACGCGCGCCGGCTTGATGTTGATGATCTTACATGCTTCCATTTCCAGCGCGTAACGGGCATGGCGTGGGGAAACAATACTCTCGTCCAGGCAAATCGGTGTTTTCAGTTCTGCTTGCAATTTGCGATGGTCCCAAATATCGTCTTCATATAAAGGTTGCTCGATCAAAAGTAAATCGAGATCGTCAAGGGACCTCATCACACTAGTATTCTCCAACGTGTACGCTGAGTTTGCGTCCACCTGCAGGCGCAGGTCAGGATATGCTCGCCGAACGGCAGAGGTCTCTTCGACTTCGCGACCGGGCTTGATCTTGATCTTAACTCGGCGATAGCCTTTTTCCAGATAAGACTCGACGGTTCGCACTAAAGCCGACGCCGATTCCTGTATCCCGATCGAGACGCCCACTCCCACCTTTTCGCGCGTGCCCCCAAACATTTGCTTCAACGATTTACCGTCGCGCTTCCCAATTAAATCCCACAATGCCATCTCCACACCTGCCTTGGCGAGGTGATGACCGCGAATCCTTTCGACGCGCGTTTGAAAATCTTCCGCGTCTGCCACATCTTTCCCGAGAATGAGTGGGGCAATAAAATCCTTGAGGATGTGCCAGGCTGTCCCGGCGGTCTCGTAGCTATAGCCGGGATCGCGGCTGGCAACACATTCGCCATATCCCGTCAGCCCATCGGCACGCATCGTAATTAGCACACATTGCCGGTCCGTCTCCCGCCCAAAGGACGTCTCGAACGGTGCAACCAGCGGCATGGAAATGTGGTGAAGGGTGATTGATTCGATTTTCATGATCTAAGTTTGGTCGTCCTCAGCCTTATAGTAAATGACAGTCACAAGTGTGACTGTCATTTTGGTTCTTCGATCTTTACTTCCTCGGGCTCATCGTTCAGCTTTAAACCGCGCAGCGCTTCGTCCATACTTGTACTCGTGTCGCGGCGCATCCCCGCGGCTGGCGTCCCGCAATAGGGGCAGATATTCCAGGGTAATTCCATGAGCCGGTCGCAGTTCTCGCAGTTCTTCTTCAGCTTCGTGTGACAGTTCGGGCAGACCTGCCAGTCATCCTTAACGCGGCGCTCACAGCCGGGACACAAAGGCAGATCTTCCAATGCCTGCAAAAGCGCTTCCTCTTCAAGTGTGCGCTGGTATTCTTCTTCCAGGGTGCGCGGGGGGCGCAGGATCAGATAGACGAGAATCCCTGGCAGATTGAGGACCGCTACGAGCAAGGTTGCGAGGGTTTGCACTAACGGGTCTCGGGCGCGCGTACGGATATCGCGATACGTCCAGATGACGAGGGAGATCCACAACGCAGCCAGGAATGCCCCGCCGAAACCGGTCAATACCAGAATGAGATTGCTGACAAATGTGGGGTCAAGAGTCATGGATACTTATTGTATCACTAGGACGTCATCAGGGCTCGCTGCTTACATCTCATGGTGTCGAGTGATGGAAATTCCATTCACCCGCCTCCTGATCGACATAGGAAGCCGCACCTAGGACTTCATAAAACGTGATGCCAGGGCGCAAATAGATCGGCGCGCCGCCTACCGTGGTCAAAAGAACTGGCTGGTCTTTGTTGGTGCGAATCCAGCGCGCTGGAATACCCACCCCATCGCGGAAGACGTAGGCCTCTCCTGAGTCCGTGAGATCGATCTGGTAGACCTCATCTTCCTCATCGAATGTGTTCGAAAAATTATGGTGGACAAGCATGAACACAACATTGGCAGCATGGACAGCGTCGCCTGTGACCGCGTCGATCAATACATCATAGGACTCAGGTTTGCCATTGCGATTATCAGATAATTCTTGATAACGGATATATTGCTTTGTCTCGGAATCATAATCCCAGTAATTATACGAGTCCGCGGAATAGTAGGTGTGCATCCGTGTGCCCTGCAGTTCCGAAATCGGTGTCATCTCGCTGAAAAAGCCGTTCCGGATCATCTGGCGCTCGTTCTCCAATCCATTCTTGAGAACACAGTCTTCCCATAACAATGTGTTGAAGTAGGAGTTGTTATACGCCTCGACATCACGATCAGGCATCAACTTAAATGGCGGACACGAACCGATGGTAGGAACCACCAGGAACGGAGCAACATCGCTGGTTGTCTCTAAATGGGATTCGACCCGCGGATCGGCAAACTTGAACACCAGATAGGCATGATACATACGCTGTATGTGCTCATCGAAATAACGTCCCGATCGTACGGGTCCCACCCACTCCGAGTTATTCCCGTAGAACACAGCGATGAAACGTGTCAGCCCGCCTTCAATGTAGTATTCATAGATATTATCTGCGAGCGTCAACCCGTACTGTGGACGGTTATAACGCGGATAGTTCGCCACCTTAATCGCAAGTGGACGCCGTTCCATTAGCGCCGGGTCCGACGGAGGCAAGCCCGTCAGGGGATTTAAGTCTTTCGGCAGGGTAAACGCCGGAACGTTTACTCCAGCAGGCATGACCTCCGGCAGAATGACGCGTTCCGTCGGAGTGGGCGGCAGAGGCGTAAATGTTGGTAGGTTAAGAGGCGTCGGAGCTGCTCCTGTATAAGGTGAGTCTAGTTCAGTTTCCGTGAAAGGTTGGAAGGGGGTCGGGGAGGCGATACCACTAAAGGCTACGTCAGTTGGCTGAAGATCGCAGGAAGAAACAAAAATGATGAACGAAATCAATAGAATGTGGAAGCGATGGAGCCGCATGGGCTGAATTCTACAACAGATGAGGACACCTGCAAACCTGATAAAATCTAATCCTGGCTGACCTATTGGTCATGTCGAAGGACAGTATTGCATGTTGATTCTCATCACCGTGACAACTTTATTACTGACGGCGATTGTCTTACTCGTACTACAATTTACCGCGCGGAACTTTCGCTACAACTGGCTGATTGCTACCGGCGGGGCGCTCCTGGGATGGGTCAGCGTGTTTGTGTGGCAGGGGCAAATGCCGCTTGCAGTTCAATTCCCTGCCTGGCAGCCTGAAGCCCTGTTCTCCCAATCTCCGACCTTTGTTGGGGATGGAATCGCATGGACATTTACACTGAGCCTGGCTACGCTGTGCCTTGCCATTATCCTTACCGCCGTGGTGCGCAGTAATTTCCCGCGTCCTATAAATTGGGTGGGAACCTTAATCCTGACATCGCTGGGCATCCTTGCAGTCCTTGCCGATAATCCGTTGACTCTCGTGCTGATCTGGGCGGCAATCGACATCTCGGAGCTGATCGCTCAGCTGCGCGTCGTGAAAGATCCCGCCTTGAGCGAGCGCACTGTCGTTGCCTTTGCCTCGCGGGCAGCGGGGACGTTTGTGCTGTTATGGGCAGACATGGTAAGCGTCGCCGCTGGACAAGCCTTGGACTTCCGGTCTGCTCCTCCGGAGGCAGGTTTGTATCTGGTGCTCGCGGTGGGTCTGCGTATTGGCGTTTTGCCACTCCATCTTCCCTATTCCGGAGAGTCATCTCTCCGGCGCGGCTTCGGGACAGGCTTGCGCATGATCTCAGCCGCATCCAGCCTGATCCTGCTCGCCAGAATTCCGCCCACCAGTCTTGCATCTCCTATTACGCCTTACTTATCCATTCTTGTAGCACTGGCTGCCGTGTACGGAGGCTGGCAATGGTTGCGCGCCCCGGATGAATTGACCGGAAGACCGTTCTGGTTGATCGGCATGGGATCGCTCGCCGTGGCGGCGGCGTTGCGTGCCAATCCGGTCGGCGCAGCAGCTTGGAGCTGCGGCTTGATCCTGGCCGGAGGTGCTTTGTTTTTATCGTCAGAGCAAAATAAGTGGCTTGCGCGTGCCTTGTTAATCGGAGCCTGGGGAATTTCAGGGTTGCCGTTCTCGCTGACGGCTACCGGCTGGAACAGCGGATTGATCCCTCCCCTGCTTGGTTGGCTGGCATGGCCCATCCTGATCGCCGCCCATGCCATGCTGGTTACCGGCTTTATCCGTCACAGCTTGCGCATGACTACGCGCGTCAGCAGCGAAGACCAACCGATTTGGGCGAAGAACGTCTACCCGATTGGCATTTCCCTTTTATTACTGATTACTCTCCTGCTTGGTGTGTTTGGATGGGAGGGGACACTGCAGTTCGGAAATTGGTTCGCGGCGGCAATTACCTCTATTTTGATTGTCGGTTTAATGTGGCTGACCCCGCGTCTGCGAATCCTCAACCCGCTCCGTGCGCACTGGGTGCGCCCGGCGAATACCTCCTGGCTCGACTGGGGCTATCAGGTATTGTGGAATATCTACCGGCAGTTGGGACGGGTGAGCAACGTGATTTCCAATGTGCTGGAAGGCGAAAGCGGGGTCATGTGGACGTTACTCGTCCTGGTGCTGTTCGTTTCCTTTTTTGCGCAAAGGAATCCCTGAACCATGGAACTCACATTTGCCTGGACCGCGGTTGTCCTGATGGTGATCACCTCGGCAGGATTGTTGTTTGTCCGTGACTGGCGCTGGAACATCATTCTTCTGGCAATTCAATACCTGGGCATGTTCGTGTTGACGCTTCAACACTGGCCCATTGGGATGGCTTCTGTGAAAGTGGTCGCAGGCTGGATGTCTGCGGCCATTCTAGGTATGACGCGCTCAGGCCTATCGGAGGGTGCTTCAGCAGGGGAAAGACTCGGACCGCGTGGTCGGCTTTTCCACCTGTTCGCAGCTGCTACAGTTGTGCTGATCGCCGCTGTGGTCACCCCGGCTGTCGACACCATCATGGCAGACGCAGGTTTCCCGGTCACGAATGGCGGCCTTTTACTGATCGGCATGGGACTGCTTCATCTGGGGATTACAGCACGTATTCTGCAAGTTGCCATCGGATTGATGACTGTACTCTCCGGGTTTGAGATTCTCTACTCCGCTGTGGAAGGCTCCGTGCTGGTGGCTGCACTTCTGGCTGTCATTAATCTGGGGCTTGCTCTTGTCGGCGCGTATCTGCTGATCGCCGCCAACGCGCAGAAGACAGAGTCCTTATGAACGCGCCAACTCTTTGGATTATCTTTCCCATTGGTCTGGGAATCTTATTGCTCTTCATCAATAACCAGCGTTTCCTCAGCCTGGTGGGAGGTTCGATCGCTGTCATTTTGGCAGCGATCGCGCAATTCGTCCCCATCGAAGTCGCTCTACGGGTGGGATCGCTTTCACTCCGGCTCGACTCGGGAATCACCATTCTCGGACGCTCCCTCATGATCCCGCCAACAGAAGGTTCGCTGCTGGCGTTGATCTACGGCGCGGCAGCACTTTGGTTCTTCGGTGCAGAAGCTTCAAGGACAGCGACGCGCCTCGTGCCGTTGGGGTTTATGATTATCGCGCTGATGGTGGCGTCGATTGCCGTGCAGCCATTTTTATACGCGGCGTTATTTATCGAAATGGCGATCCTGCTCGCTATCCCAATGCTCACCTCGATCTATCGACCTCCCGGTAGAGGTGTGGTGCGATTCCTCATCTATCAAACGCTTGCGATGCCGTTCATTTTGCTGGCTGGCTGGCTGTTAGCCGGCGTAGAAGCGAGCCCCGGTGACCTGGCGCTGACGGCGCAATCTGCCGCGATGCTGGGAATGGGATTTGCCTTTCTGCTGGCGATCTTCCCGCTTTACAGTTGGATTCCCCTGCTGATCGAGGAAAATTCTCCATACCTCGTAGGCTTTCTGTTGTGGATTCTGCCAACAATCACAATCATCTTCGGCGCCGGTTTTTTGGACCGTTACTCATGGCTTCGTTCGTCTCCCCAGTTGATCCTGGCACTTCGCTATGTGGGTTTGTTGATGGTGGTAACCGGCGGCGCCTTCGCCGCGTTCCAACGCCATCTGGGGCGTATCATGGCATATGGTTCCATCGCCGAAACCGGCTTCTCGCTCCTGTCACTCAGCCTGGACCTGAATCTGGGGATCCCCATCTTGTTTTTGCTTATTCCAGCGCGCGCCCTGGGACTAGCAGTTTGGTCTCTTTCATTAACCATCATCAAGGAAAATGTGGAAACTATGCGCTTTGGCGAGGCGCGCGGCATTTTGCGAGTCACGCCGCTGGCGGGTGCCGGCATGATCATCGCCACGCTTTCGGCAGGGGCATTTCCGCTGCTGGCTGGCTTCCCCTCCCGGCTGGCTCTGTGGGAGGGATTATCGCGAGAGTCGGTCGGCGCGGCACTGTGGATGGCGATCGGGATTGCTGGTCTGCTCATCAGCGCGTTTCGTTCGCTGGCGGTCATTAGCATGGCAGATGAGTATACAGCCTGGACTGCACGCGAGAGTTTCACCCAGATGACCATGCTCGGACTGGGAATGATTGGTCTTTTCCTACTCGGTTTGTTCCCGCAGGCCGTACATTTTTTCCTGGCGAACCTGCCCCTTATGTTCGAGCAGCTCGGTCGCTAAAACGGCACCTGGGACGTAGCGGTATAATGCAACCAAGTACCCCCGGAGGAAGATATGGAATTTGAACAGCTCGTCAAACGCATCGAATGGCTGGATGAAGAACACCGCAAGACAAAAGCCTCGATCAAAACGCTTGAGGAGCGGATCATTGCGCTAGACGGAAAAATAGAAACCGTCGCAAAACAGGTCAAGCCTCTCCCACAACAAATCGCAGATGTTGCAAACACGGCGTCGCGCCTTAACCAATTCGATGCCATCTTCAAGAAACAGCGCGAAGATATGAACAAGGCGATCGACGACATCGAGAAGAGATTCCAAAAGCGCGAGAAAGAAATTACCCAGCGTCACGAAAAAGATTTTGAGCCGATCCTCAAAACGCTCAATGAATTGAGACAAACGCTGGATAGCGAATTCCCTCCCATTAAACGCGATCTCAAAACCCGCGTCCTGGAGGAGAACCGGCTGCGGCAGGAAATCCAGGAGTTGAAACCTCCAATCGAAGCTGCCAAACGCGCTGCCGAGGAAGCGACTATCGTCCAGCATGCGTTTGATGAGAACCGCAAACAGGAAGCCAAACGTGTCGCCGACCTGCAGGGCGAAATTGCGGCGCTGCGTAAACGCGTCGAAGAGGCGAAAGCCAAGGCAGACTTGAATGCCGACAGCTGGAAAAATATGGACATGCGCATCAAGGAATTGGTTCAATCGGAAGCAGATCGAAAAGCTGCACAAATTGCCTTTATCGACCAGCAATCGCTCGTCCATTTCGACCGTGAGCGCATGTATAAGGAATGGAAGCAGCGCTTTGACTCCATCACGATACAAACACAAACCTTCGATACCCAGGTCCAGGCGCTGGAAGAAATGCTGCGCAGCGCCAAGCGCGCCCAGGAAAGCTACAACGATCTCAACGTGAAGCTCGAGCGCCGCATCAGTGAAGTAACCGAGATGCAGCGCCTCTCAGAAGACCGGTTGCGCCAGGAATGGGTGACTTTCAAAGCCGATGACCAGAAACGCTGGATCGGCTATACACTCTCACAGAATGAGGGTACCAAAGACTTGAACCGCGCTCTCCAAAAATTGGAGGAACGCATCCCTCCGCTGGATGAATCCATCCAAACCCTGCAAGACCAACTGCACCAAACCGCCGACGCCACCGAACAGCAGCTTCAGGAACTGATGAACGTTGCCCACGAATGGCTCTCCGCTTACGAGCGTATTATGGGGCATGGCAAGAAGGTAAACAGTAAAAAGAGTAGATAATTATTCCCGCAGTTTTCACACCGAGACACGGAGCCGCTGCGTTTTGACGCTCGGGTTTCCGTGTCTTTATTATCCCTACCAGAGAATTGTGTTTCAGTAGGCAATCAGGAAAGCTAGAGATGCGTGTTATTGGTACAGCGGGTCATGTCGATCATGGGAAGTCCACGTTAATCGAGGCGCTCACCGGTACACACCCCGACCGCCTCAAAGAAGAACAAGCGCGCGAGATGACGATCGAGCTGGGCTTTGGCTGGATGACTCTTCCAAACGGCGAAGAGGTGGGGATCGTGGATGTGCCCGGTCACCGCGACTTCATTGAGAATATGTTATCGGGGATTGGGGGGATTGACGCGGCTCTGCTGGTGATCGCCGCCGATGAAGGCGTTATGCCGCAGACCCGCGAACACCTGGCAATTCTGGACCTCTTGCAAATTCCCGCGGGGCTCATCGTCCTGACAAAGACCGACCTCGCGCCCGACACAGCTTGGCTGGAGCTTGTCGAAACCGACATACGCGCGGCTGTAAGGGGCACCGTGCTTGGTGATGCACCTATCATCCGCGTCTCCGCCAAAACCAAAACCGGATTCCAACCTTTAATCTCCAATCTCCAATCTCTATTAAAAGAAAAACCTCCCCGCCCAGATCTCAACCGCCCTCGGCTGCCCATCGACCGAGTCTTCAGCATGAGCGGATTCGGCACGGTACTGACCGGGACGCTGCTCGACGGGCATCTTGCTCTAGGCGACGAAGTGGAGATCTTGCCATCCGGTCAGCGCGGGCGCGTACGCGGACTCCAGACCCACAAGAAGAAACAGGAAAGAGCTATCCCCGGTTCACGAACGGCAGTGAACATCTCAGGTGTTGAGACCGAATCCATTCAACGCGGCGACGTCGTTGTCCACCTGAATCAATATCAAGTGACACGAAGAATCGACGCGCGCTTCCGCCTGCTCAAAAATGTTTCGTCATCGCTCAAGCACAACCTCGAAGTGAAGTTCTTCGTTGGTGCCAGTGAAGCGATTGCAACCTTGCGGTTGCTCGGGACGGAAGAACTTCATCCTGGCGAAGAAGGCTGGATCCAACTGGAGCTGCACCACCCCATCGTCGCGGTCCGCGGAGATCGCTACATTCTGCGCCGACCTTCACCGGGAGAAACATTGGGCGGAGGTGTCATCGTAGACCACCAGCCAAAAGGACGTCACAAACGCTTCGATGAAAATGTGTTGCGGTCTCTTGAATCGTTGAGTCACGGAACACCGGCAGATATATTGCTCGAAGCCGCGCTTGCTCTACACGTAGCGGCCGTAAAAGAGATTGTTGCCCGGTCACGGCTTGAGCCAGCCAGCGCGCAAACCTCCCTGACCGAACTGCTGGATACTGGATCCCTGATCGCGCTTGAAGAAGAAAAACCAACCATCACCAGTGACGTACTCGTCATGGCGCGTTCGCAGTGGAATGTCTTGCAGGAAAAATTTCTTCAAGCTGTTGAGTCCTACCATCAAGATTATCCACTGCGCCGCGGCATCCAACGCGAAGAGCTGAAAAGCAAATTGAAATTACCCTCGCGTGCATTCAACGCCATCCTCTCCAAACTGATCGCTGACGGTTACATCACGGATTACTCGACTATTCTCGCGAACCCTAAACATCAAGTCCGCTTCGATAACAGCCAGGAGACAAAGGTCCAGGCTTTGATGCGAAAGTTCGAGCAGAATCCATACAGCCCGCCCACTGCCAAGGAAGTACAGACTGAGATTGATGAAGAGATCCTGAACGCCTTGATAGAATCCAGCCAGCTGGTGGCAGTTTCGTCTGACGTGCTTTTTCGCAGACAGGATTACGATGTCATGGTCGATAGGATCCAGCAGGAGATTCGCCAAAAGGGGAGAATCACACTCAGCGAAGTACGCGATCTTTTCAACACCAGTCGCAAATACGCGCAGGCGATCCTTGAGCATCTCGATGCGATCGGCGTCACCGTACGCACTGGAGATTTCAGAACATTAAAACAAAAATAGAAAGATAGAATGCAAATATTTGGGTAAAATAAGACGTTACCAAACATGACCTGAAAAACAATTTGACATAAGGAGTGACCATGTGTGGACGATTTACATTAACCGTTAACCCGGCGGAGGTACAGGAAGCCTTCAGCACGTATACCTTTCCGCAGCAGTTTGCGCCGCGCTTCAATATTGCGCCGACGCAGCCTGTGCTCGTCATCCCGAACGACGATCAAAACACAGCAGATTTTTTCGTATGGGGTCTGATCCCCATGTGGGCAAAGGATCCGAGCATTGGCAACCGGATGATCAACGCCCGTGCCGAAACACTCGAGGAAAAACCGGCGTTCCGCGGCAGCCTTAAGTACAAACGATGCCTGGTCCTTGCCGATGGCTTCTACGAATGGAAGGCTTCCGAAGGAAAAAAAGCCAAGACGCCGTTCTTCATCCACATGAAAGACCGCAAGCCCTTTGCATTCGCCGGCCTGTGGGACTCGTGGAACAGCCCGGATGGCTCGCTGGTTAGATCCTGTACCATCATTACCACCGAGCCCAATGAGCTGACAAGCATCATCCACAACCGCATGCCTGTGATTCTGCACCCGCGCGATTACGCCAGGTGGCTCGATCCTTCGCCTCAGACTCCCGATCAGCTTAAGCCTTTGCTCAAACCCTTCCCTGCTGACCTGATGAATGCATATCCGGTCAGCCCACTTGTCAATACTCCTGCAAACGACAAACCCGAATTGGTCGTCCCTGCCAATTAGATGATGCAGGAGACTCGTTTGTCTATCGCGCGGCGGTTTCCCGCTCTGGCTTCGCGCGACTTTACCATTTTCCTGGTTGGACAATTTGTCTCTGTCATCGGCACGTGGATGCAAAACACAGCGCAGCCTTATTTGGCGTACCGGATCTCTGGCCGCCCGTTTGACCTGGGCTTGATCGGCTTTGCATCCACGCTGCCGACTCTTCTTCTGGCATTACCGGCGGGTGTTCTCGTTGAGCGTTGGGACAAGCGGAAGACTGTGATTATTTTCCAGTCCATTATGTCATTGCAGGCTCTCGGGCTTGCGGTATTGACCTTTTCGGGGCGGGTCCAGATCTGGCATATCAGTGTACTAGCACTCCTGTTCGGTATCGCCAGCGCGGTGGAGATCACCGCGCGACAAGCCATGCTTGTCGAGCTCTCTGGGCGTGAAGCCCTGCCCAGTGCCATTGCTTTGCAGTCCATGGTGTTTAATATCGGGCGGGTCATTGGGCCTCTGGTGGCTTCCTGGCTGCTGACCTCCACCGGCACCGAGGGCAGTGTGTTCCTGGCCAATGGGGTAAGCTATGTGTTTGTGATTGTCGGGTTGTTCATCATACAGACGCGCTACCGGGTGCCGCGTGCTGAAGGTGAGACAAAAAGCCTGGGAGTCGAATTCCACGAGGGGATGGGATATATCCAGAGGAATACGCTCGTTGCTACGATCATCCTCATGGCGGCGATCGTCGGATTCTTCGGCTTCCCTCTCGTCCAGCAAATCCCCGCCCTGGCGCGCGATGTACTCAAAATAGCTGGCGACCTCGAGACAGACGTCGCGGCGCGCACCAGCCTCTTATACGCGGCGCAGGGAGCGGGCGCTCTCACCGCTGCGCTTCTCGCGGCGTACATGAGTTCCTCCCAGAATAAGGGGCAGATGGTGCTGCTCGGGCAAATTGCATTTATTTTTCCACTGATCGCTCTGGGCTATGTGCCCAATTTAAGTATTTCGCTGCTTCTGTTAGTGTTGATCGGCTGGGGCACGGTCACGCAATTGGTTTCGATGAATACCCTCATCCAGTTGAACGTGCCCAACGAACTGCGCGGGCGTGTTTTTAGCGTATATTTGTGGGCATTGCAGGGGGTGGCACCGTTTGGGAGCCTGCTCATTGGCTGGCTCGCCCAGAATTGGGGCGTGCCGTTTGCCGCTCTAACCGGCGGCTTAATTTCGCTGGTATCCATTGGTGTGCTTCACTTGGTAAGCCCGGGCGTACGCCGGGCGCAGGCTTAACGTCAGGTTAGCGTCGAACTGGGCGGGTTGACGCCTGTTTTTCGCCCGTGTTATGATGCTCGGTTTGGAGAACGCAATTGATGGACAATAAACTCCCCTCAAAAAAGGACAACGAAGCTCCCGGCTTTTTTTCTCGCCTGTTAAACACACTGGTTGGCATTGGACTGGGGGAATCGATGCTGCGTGCGGGCACAACGGTGTTTTCGATCCTTTTGCTTGGTATCGTCATCTTCTTATTAAGAATCTTCTACGCACAGGCTCCCGCCGGGGAGACGGTAAATGCACTCGAAACAGGACCGACCGCTCCCGTGCCCAGCATCGAAAATGTCACCCCCCTGGCAGAGATAGCGTTTGGCGGCATCCCGCGCCTGGCGGATGTGCATACGACCATCCCATCTCGCCCGCGGCAGGAAGTGATCAAATACACGGTTGTGGAGGGCGATAGCGTTTTTGGGATCGCCGAAAAATTCGGGTTGAAGCCTGAGACCATTCTCTGGGGCAATTATTATATTTTGCTGGATGATCCCCATGCCTTGCAGCCCGATCAGGAGCTAAATATCCTGCCCGTAGATGGCACGTATCACGAATGGCAACAAGGTGAGGGGTTGAATGGGATATCTGCTTATTATGGTGTATCGCCAGATGATATCCTCAATTACCCGGCTAATAATTTAGACCTTGCCGCGATTGGTGATTTTGCAAACCCCAATATTGCGCCGGGCACATGGCTGGTGGTGCCAGGCGGGCGCCGCGAGTTCATCGCCTGGAGCGCTCCTCTGGGGGTGACGCGCGAGAACCCGGCTTCTGCCCGGGTGCTGGGACCGGGCGCCTGTGATCCCATTACGGGAGGTGCAGTGGGGTTTGGCGCATTCATCTGGCCGTCGAACAATCATCTCCTTTCCGGGTTTGACTATCGTCCCGACGCCAACCACTGGGGGATCGACATTGCCGGTAATGACGGGGAGGCCGTCTACGCGACCGATGCAGGCGTGGTTGTCTATGCGGGCTGGAACAATTACGGGTATGGGAATATGATCATGGTAGATCACGGCAACGACTTCCAGTCCCTGTACGCGCATCTGAGCGCGATCAACGTAGGCTGTGGACAAAGCGTCGGTCAGGGAGATGTCATTGGCGCGGTCGGAAATACCGGGCGTTCGACTGGCTCGCATCTGCACTTTGAGATTCGGGCGATCTCCTCCTGGGTCAACCCCTGGGATGTGTTGCCGTAAGAAATTGATTGGAATAAATCATAGGCGCTTGCAGAAGAAAGTCATCTCGGCTATAATCTGCGTCGCTTTGGTCTTGTAGTTCAGTTGGTTAGAACGCACCGTTCACATCGGTGAGGTCACAGGTTCGAGTCCTGTCAAGACCACAAAAAAAGTAGGCAAAGGAGACTACAAAACGCAAACACCTCCTTTTCGTAAAGCTTTATCAATCAACGAATGGATACTCGTCCCAAATGCCAAAAGGCGCTTTGCCAAATGATTGCGCTTCTAACTTGCTTCTATATAATTCCCTCAATTGCGGATTAGAAATCCACTGATACATGAGCTTGGCTTATAAAGCGGGTAAATGAGCCGAAAACCAGTTCCGCTCCGCGGGTTCAAACCCCGTCGGGAACAACGCAAGGGCGAGCCTGCTTCTGCTTGCTCTACTACACGGAGTTACTAACCAGATGGGCGGGTTCTATTTCCCCACCAAGCGGGCGAATACTACCTGCGCTTGTGGTGGCTGTATGTTGCACTTTGGTGGGTTATAACGCTTGTTGTCATGATGCGATCCAGTTCTCTCATGAAAAAGGACCAACCCGTATTGATAGAACGCGGACATCAATCAACCACATAAGAATTAGGAATCTTGCCCCTGGCTGCCGTCCCGATGGGGATCCTGGGTTGGATCGTATCGCCCGCTCGGGCACCTAACCTTGGATCCCATCCTCATCAGCTCGCTCAAGAGCGAGTCGGGTCAGACTGCGAGGTCAAGACATACCGACGTGAAAGCCCTCAACCTGATCGCAATGGATGCAGACCTTTTTGGGCGCTGTCATGCGTCTTCTACAGCTCAAGCAGGTATGAGGATTAGTGAGTAACTCAATAGGACTCAAAATAACTTAGGTGGAGCCACTGGCGACTTACTGCTCAGCATGATACATCATCCCAGGTTTGCTAAATACTCAGTAGATTGTCAGTCCCTGCAACAATTCTGACAAAAATTAGAATACTTTCAACCTAATATCCTGAAACCTATACTAAAATTGGGGACCGTGAATTACACATTCGGCGTTTGGATCAAGCGCAGACGCAAAGCATTAGATTTGACGCAGCAAGAACTTGCTGAGCGAGTAGGCTGTTCGGTGGCAACGATAATAAAAATCGAAGCAGATGAACGGCGTCCCTCGCATCAAATTGCTGATCTGCTTGTTAGTCATTTGGAAATTCCGCCGGATCAGCGGAAACTGTTCATCAAAGTAGCACGACAGGAAAAAGCCGCCGAACATCTTAATGCGATCTCGAATACTTCCACGCCAGACCTGGTTGCCAAACCCATTCAAACAAATCTGCCATTTCCACTCACATCCCTGCTTGGACGGGAATATGAAATGCGCGCGATCCTCCAGCAGCTTCAAAATCCGGCCTGTCGCCTCCTGACCCTCACAGGTCCTGGAGGCGTCGGTAAGACGCGGCTGGCACTAGAAATTGCGCATCAAATTCGTAAAAAATTCGATCATGGTGCTTGTTTTGTCTCACTGGCTGGCACCAGCACAGCCGAATTTATCATTCCCACAATTGCGGGTGCACTAGGGTTTTCTTTCTCTGGCGCGGCGGACATGAAAGTACAGCTGTTTAACTTCTTAAGAGGAAAGCATATCTTACTTGTTCTAGATAATCTGGAACATTTGCTTCCTGGCATCGAAGTGCTGGTGGAACTTCTGGAATTTGCGCCCTATGTTAAATTACTAGTGACCTCTCGCGAACAACTAAGTCTCCGAGCGGAATGGGTATTCGAAATACACGGTTTGCCTGTCCCCTCTCATCTAGACTTGAACAAATTAGACTCTAACAGCGCCGCGGCTTTATTTATCCAACGAGCCGAACAGGTGCAGATGAATTTTACAGCCAGGCCCGATGATTTGCCTGCAATCGCTCAGATCTGCCGGCTGGTGGATGGATTGCCACTGGGCCTCGAGCTTGGCGCCGCATGGATCCGCACTATGTCTGTCACAGAGATCGCTCGCGAGATCGAGAAGAACATGGATTTTTTAACTACAATGGCGCGCGATGTACCTGTACGCCATCACTCAATCCGCGCGGTATTCGATCATTCGTGGAATCTGCTCTCGGAGGAAGAGCGGCGGGTGATCACACAACTCTCTATATTCCGTGGCAGCTTTACGGGAGAGGCCGCTCTGCAGATCACGAAGTCCTCTCTGCAATTGTTCGCTGGATTGGTTGGTAAATCTTTACTGAAACATGAACCTGATGCGAGGCGGTATGAGCTGCATGAGCTCCTGCGGCAGTATGCGGAAGAGAAACTGGCAGCCAATCCTCAAACGCATGCTGCAACCAGACAATCGCACGCTGCCTATTATGCCGCGCTCATGCAGCAAAGTTGGATCGATCTACGCAACGCGAACCAGTTAGTGGCGCTGGCAGTGATAGAGCAGGATATCGAGAACATCCGCACGGCCTGGCAGTACTCGCTGGCGGAAGGAAACAGTGCCGAAGTACTGAAATTCCTGGATAGTTTCTGGGTCATCCATGATATCCGGGGCTGGTACCATAGCGGTATTAAGCTCTTTGAGGACGCTGCTGGCCAGGTGCCTCCACCTAGTGAAGATGAGCTATCCAGACTGGTGCGCGGGAAGGCGCTGGGGTTTGTCGGCTTGTATGCCGGTGTCATCGGGAATCCCGAACGAGGGTTAGCCCTATCTCAGGAAGCCGTGGCAATCTTGGAGCCCCTGCATCAACCGGAAGCCCTTGGATATGCACTCTTCGGAGCAGCGCTCAATTGCCTCTATAAAAGCGATTTCAAACAGCTTAGCGAAATTGCACAGTCGATGAGTCAGATCGGCCGGGAGATAGGCGACAAGTGGATGGAAGGATTTGCGATGAACTTTGCTACCGCGATCCTGGCGCAGAAGAATCGATTCGAAGAGGCGCGAGAGAAAATTGATCGGGCCCTGCAAATATTTGGTAAGGAAATTGGCGAATATCTCGGCCTCACTTGGGCTGCCCTGGTAAGGGGACAATTGGCATTGATCCAGGAAGAATACATGAAAGCCAAATCATTCTATGAGCGCAGTCTTAAGGCCAGTCAAGCCCTGAACTATCGCCGCACGACCCAGCAGTCTTACGATAATCTGGGGGATGTCGCCCTGTACCTGGGGGAAGTGGAGCAGGCAGAACAGTACTTCCTCCATAGCCTGGAAATTTCTGAGGAGACGGGTCAACACCGGGAGATCTTAGGGACTCTGTATGATCTAGCCCGTGTGAAAACTGCTCAGGGAAAAAAGGCCCATGCTGTCGAGTTATTAGCTGTTGTGCTGCACCATCCACTCAGTACCCTGCACCTCTTCCTCCGAACCGAACCAGTTGTCCTGAGGGATGCAGCGGAAGAGCTTCGGGCCAAATTAGAAGCGGAATTGGAACGGGAGACTTATCAGGCAGCCTGGGCGCAGGGACAAACACTGCCGCTGGAAGCAGTTGTGGCGGGATTATTACGATAGCCAGAAGCGGACTCAGCGCCAATGCTTTCACAATTTATGAACGTTAAGATGTTGCTCTGATCTGGTTCCACGTACCGGTAAAAAGGGCTGTTTGTGCTTCTCAATCGCACAGACAGCTTTTTTTATTCTGTATTGGTTTTTTGTCCAGGTTTTTGTATCAGTTACCTATACCAGGAGGGGGGCTTTTTTTTATATAACTAGGACATCGACAAGACCAAATGAGACCCGAGATACGGATTGGAGGAAAAATGGAAATTACCGCACGAGCCAATGCAATGGCTGGGAGGGGCGAACAGTATTCACTCGGCAGAATTCTGGGCATCTGGGCCCTGGCTGCCGTCCCGATGGGGATCCTCGGTTGGATCGTCTTCCCTGCCTTATCGCCCGATGCCGGCTCCGATCCGCTTGGAGCGGGCGTCACCCGAATTACCTTGCTCACGATCGGTTTGATCTGGCAGTTTGTCCTTTCCATGATCGTCGTCCGACAGGAAGAGGGTAATCTCCGCTGGGAAACCTTCAAGCGCAGGCTGCGCCTCAACACGCCCCGTGATCCGAAAAGCGGTGAACCTCGCCGCCAATTATGGCTGTGGGTCATTCCGCTTCTGATCGTGATCGTCGTGGCGGAGCTTTCCTTAATGTCATACGTGAACCGCCTCTGGACAGCGATCTTCCCCTTTTTCGCCGAGCCTGCGGGCTACAGCATGGGCTCGGTCTTCGGATCACAAGAAATCTTGGATCGACTGGTGGGTGCTTGGTGGTTCCTTGGCTTATATGTAGCGAATGCCCTCTTCAACACGATCCTGGGAGAAGAGCTTCTATTCCGAGGCGTGTTGCTGCCCAAGATGGAAGATGTGTTTGGCAAATGGAGCTGGGTGGCAAATGGCGTGCTCTTTGGCTTCTACCATGTTCACCAGCCATGGAGCATTCTGGGGTCGATCGTTCGAGGTGTCTTGCTCTACGCCTTTCCGAGTTGGCGCTTCCGCAGCACCTGGATGGGCATCATCGTCCATTCTGCGCAGAGTGTTTACATGGCGTTCCTGATCCTGGGCGTTGTGCTCGGTCTGGCATAGTCGCGTCATAAGAGAAATGTTCCCTGGACCATGGAATGCTCTGGATATTTCACTGGTAGATAGATTGAAAAAGG
This sequence comes from Anaerolineales bacterium, assembly GCA_025966435.1. Taxonomy (GTDB): domain Bacteria; phylum Chloroflexota; class Anaerolineae; order Anaerolineales; family Villigracilaceae; genus Defluviilinea. The sequence continues at coordinate 23,917 of JAICRQ010000002.1, forward strand.
AGATAAAAAATGGAAACGATAAGAAGCAATCGATGGATCTTACCTGCTCTCGCCTTCTTGGCAGCCATCGCGACCAACGCGATTCTTCCCGGCATTGGCGCGCTCTTGCTGCTGCCTCTGCTACTGATCTTCTGGTTCATACAGCGTTTCTCCCGCAGAGAGATGGGGTTCGTCCTCGGCCGTCCGCGTCATTACAGTCTTGGTCTGCTCCATCCAGTATTGGTGATCAGCCTGATGGTGATGGTCGCATGGATGGCTGGAGCCACTAACATGGAGAACACCGACTGGTCCAGAGTTGGGCTCGATTTCGCACTGATGGCGCTCACGACAATTTTGGCCGCCCTCGTGACCGAAGATGGTTTCTTCCGGGGCTGGCTGTGGGCTGCGCTCCAACGGGCTGATTTGAGCCTGTCTGGAGTTGCGTTGTGGACGGGCATCGCGTTTGGTGTATGGCACCTACCCTACGCCATCCTGGACGCCGGTTACGATCCATTCACCGAACTGCCTCTGTTCATCATCAACGCCTCCATCATCGGCTTCGCCTGGGGACTGCTGCGCTTGATCTCTGGCTCGGTGGTCGTCCCCTCGGTGGTCCATGGGATCTGGAATGGCGCTGTCTATGTGCTCTTCAACAGGGGATCCGAGATCGGCGCGTTGGGCATTCAGGAGACTGCCATCTTCGGACCGGAAGCCGGTTTGCTGGGGCTAGCTTTGAATGTAGCCTATACGATTGGACTGTGGCTCTGGTATAGGCGTGCAGAGGCGAGGCTCGATGCGGCCTCTGACTTGCACCGAACACAGGGTGTACAGAGACAAGATGCGGTTTAAGTTCTCAGCCGGGGAGTTGCCGCAACCAGGTTCCAACGCCGCAGAGCGGGGAACGGTAGGCAACTCCTTTCGGCTAGGGAAACAATTCTCAATGTTTACAGGAGATTGGTGATGAAAAAGTTTACTCAAAGAGGAATCTGTTGGACTCGAAATAGCTTGATTGCGGTATTCACAATTACGCTGACGGTTTTTTCTGCTCTCGGTTTTTCAATCGCTGAGGCCCAGGTGGATATCAAGCCGGTCCAGCTCTCAGCCAACCCGGGTCTGACGGACCCGGAGGAGGTTGAAGCATTCCTCGATACAGTGATTCCAAAGGAGCTCAGCGATCGGCATGTGGCCGGGGCGGTTGTCGCCATTGTCAAGGATGGCGCTCTCTTCCTTGCCAAAGGGTATGGATATGCCGACGTGGAAGGCCAGATTCCGGTGGACCCAGACAACACCCTCTTCCGAGTCGGCTCCATCGGCAAGCTTTTCACCTGGACAGCCGTGATGCAGCTCGTGGAACAGGGCAAGTTGGACCTGGACGCGGATGTCAACCAGTATCTGGACTTTACAATCCCGGATACATTCCCTGAGCCGATCACGCTCAAGCACCTGATGACCCACACACCTGGCTTTGAGGATAATGCCTTTGGCTTTGCTTCAACAACACCTGAAGGGATGGAGCCCATAGGTGAATGGCTGGCCAATAACATCCCGGCGCGTGTCTGGCCGGCAGGCGAGGTTCCCGCCTACTCCAACTACGGCGCGACGCTGGCCGGTTATATTGTCGAGCGCGTTTCCGGGATGCCTTACGAAGATTACATTGAGCAGCACATCCTGGCCCCGTTGGGTATGACAAAAAGCACGCCCCGGCAGCCTCCGCCGGCTGCGCTGGAAGCAGATATGGCTCTCGGCTACGAGTATCAGGATAATGCCTTCCAACCTCAGGGCTTCGAATACATGACGATCGTGCCCGCAGGCTCCATCAGTTCCACGGCGACAGACATGGCTCGCTTTATGATCGCCCATTTGCAGCATGGACGGTATGGCGAGGCCCGCATTCTGGGCGAGGACACAGCCCGTCAAATGCATTCACGGTTATGGACGGCCGACGAACGCCTCAACGGTATGGCACATGGCTTCATGGAGTTCAGCCAGAATGGTTATCGCGTCATCGGGCATCCCGGAGACACCGGTTTGTTCCACAGTATCATGGCGCTGCTGCCGGAGCAGAATGTCGGTCTCTTATTCTCGTACAACAGTGCAGGCTACGGTATTGGAACGACCGTACTTGAGGCGTTCATGGACGAATACTATCCCCCGACCGGGACTGAGTCGCCCGCGCCGCTCGCCGACTCTGCCGAGCGCATCAACCGTTTCACCGGCACGTACCAGTTCACCCGGCTTGCCTACACCAAGGGTGGCAAGCTCAAAGGTCTCTTCTCTACCGCCAGCGTGCAGCCTGGCAGTGACGGCGAACTCGTCATTACCATAGCAGGGAACACCGATTCTCAACGACTTGTGGAGGTTGCCCCGCTCTATTTTGAGGAGATCGAGGGCGACGGGCGTCTGGTTTTCCACGAAGATGACGATGGCGACATCGCCTACCTGTATTCCAACATCCCACCGATGCAGCCTGTCTTCGGCGCTAAAAAAGTAGCTTGGTATGAGACCTTGAGCTTCAACATCGGGTTGCTGGCGGTATGCGCGGTGTTGTTCATCCTCGTCCTCCTGGTGGAGCCGGTACGTCTCGTGGTTGGCTGGTTCAGACGCCGGACCCGGCCATCGCAGCCCGCTCTGGCACGCCTGGCGCGCGGGTTGATGGTCGCCCTGGCAGTACTGTCCCTGGCCACCGTCTTCGGGCTGTACATGCAGGTTTTCGATGGATGGGGCCTGGCAAGCGGCCAGCGCGGCATCCTGACAGCTACCGGTGGTATGTCTATTCTCATTGTCGCACTGACGATCGCGGTCGTATTTCTGGCTAGCCTGGCCTGGCGCCGCAGCTGGTGGGGTGTGGGCGGCCGCATCTACTATACACTGGTCAGCCTGGCATCGGTCGCGTTCGTCTGGTTCCTGGCGTTCTGGAACCAGATCGGCTGGCAATGGTGGTAATGAACCGGACTCGTGTCCCGCTGAGTGCCCAGCCCGGGTAATCAGGTTAAACAATGGCTCTAGGATCGCCTTCATATTTTTCGATACTTGGATGCAAAAAGAAGTATGAAGGCGAACCTTTTTATAAGGAAGGAAATACCATGAAAACGCAATCCGCTTTCCTCTTTCTTGCAATATTCGTTCTAGCCTCACTGGCTTGTTCGCTCGGGGTGCCGCAGGTCTCAAGAATTCAGACAGGATCTACGCAAACATTTACTTTGCATGAGCCGAGGACCAACACCGAGGCCGTGCAGGATGTGAACCTGACAATGGCATTCGGTGAATTCAATCTCGCAGGAGGTACCGAATCGTTGCTGGAAGGTGAAGTACGCTACAACGTGGAAGATTGGAAACCTAGCGTCATCAAGGAGGACAATTCATTGACCATTACACAAGGCGAAGTAGATGACCCAGTCAGTGGATTGCCTGGCGAAGACATCGTCAATGACTGGACGGTCAGACTGGGCGATATTCCCATGAACCTATCGCTACAGGCAGGCGCGTATGATGGAGCGTTGGATTTGAGCGGATTGCGCTTACAACGACTGAACGTTCAGGATGGTGCAAGCAGCTCCGAGATCCGGTTCGATACGTTGAATACCGAAGAGATGCAGAGTCTGACCTATAGCACCGGTGCATCCAAAATCAACTTTCTGGGTCTTGCGAATGCAAATTTCACCCAAATGACATTCGAGGGTGGGGCAGGAGAGTACGTGTTCGACTTTTCTGGTGACCTCCAGCGGGATGCCGCTGTCAGCATCAAGGTCGGCTTGAGCGACGTGCGGATTGTCGTACCCAGAGGCGTATCCGCCCAGATCATGACGGAGGGCGCGGTGAGCACTGTCCAGGTCGAGGATGCCTGGAAAAAGCAAAGTGAAGGCTACTTTAATGAAGGCAATGGTTATCGTCTGACCCTCCTGGTGGAATTGGGCGCAGGTCGCTTGTACCTGTCAAATGAATAGTTTCTTGAAATGGCGAAAAAGAAGAGTCCTGGTGAAGCTGTGAGACAAAACGCTTTGTCTCACTTCCATGAACCTGGCTGGCAGATCCTGGGAGAACTTGAACTGCCAGTCGGGAACGGCCTGGAGAACACAATTCATACATGGTTGGAGGAAATCGTTACTCCGCTTCGTCTGAACACGGAATTCCTTCGCAAGCTTTCACAGTTCGCCCAAGACGCGGCTGCGCGTTCCAAGCAGGTCGACCATGCAATGAAGGTTGGCCAGGTCCATCTAATTGCCTTGGCACCGGCGCAGATCACCTCCACAGCTGGC
>JAICRQ010000290.1 GCA_025966435.1 Anaerolineales bacterium
GGACCTGATGCGACTCGTGAGCGAGCGCGTTGATCATGTGGTGCTGTTCGGCGAGGCAGCGGAGAAGATCCAGAAAACAGTAGAAAGAATGGGGCTTCGCGCGAACGGCTCCCGGATCGCGCGGGCAGATCATTTACATGATGCAATCATCAAAGCAGCGGAGGTAGCTGAGTCTGGAGATGTCGTCCTGTTGTCACCGGGCGGGACGAGTTTTGACGAGTTTAAGGATTTTGCAGAACGCGGAGAAAGGTTTAGAGAATGGGTACGAGAACTTTCGTAAATGAGCGTATGACGCTTTCGCCCGCCAAACGACTGGGACGCGGCGTGGATGTTTTATTGGTTCTGTCGGTCGTGGGGCTGGCGGTGTTTGGTTTGATCATGTTATATTCTGCTTCCTTCGATTTTTCCTTCAACGAATTTGGCTCTCCGACCTATATGTTCAGCCGCCAGGTCAGGTGGCTGGGCATAGGCATCCTGCTTGCTGCCGGGCTTTCGCTGTTTGATTATCATCACTGGCGCAGAGTAGTTGTCTTTGCCATGCTCGGGACCATCGTTTTGCTAGCGGCGGTTTTATTTATCAACGAAATCCGGCTGGGTGCTTCTCGCTCTTTGTACGAGGGTTCCTACCAGCCTTCCGAGGTCGCCAAACTCATTTCGATTATTTATATCGCCATCTGGCTGTATGCGAAACGGGATTTCCTGCACGACATTAGCCTGGGCTTAATTCCCCTGGGTGTGATCCTTGGTATCATTGGCGGCCTCATTTATTTGCAGCCAGACCTGAGCGCCGCCGGGACAGTGCTGGTCCTGGGCGGCTTGCTGTTTTTCCTGGCAGGGGCGGATCTCAAACAGATTGTCTTTATCCTGATCCTGGCTGTCTTCATGGGCTGGGTCATCGTACAGGTCAGTGCTACGGGGCAGGAGCGCGTCACTTCCTTTGTGGCCGGTCTGCAGGATCCCACCAACGCATCCTATCACGTGCAGCGTTCATTCGAGGCTGTGGTGAAAGGCGGCTTCTTTGGGGTGGGACTGGGGCAGGCAGATACGAAGTTGACAGGTTTACCTTTCGCTCCAACGGATAGTATTTTTGCCGTGGTCACGGAAGAGCTTGGTCTGTTTGGCGCACTGCTGCTCATGAGCCTGTATGCGGTGCTCGTCTGGCGCGGACTGGCGATCGCCCGTCGCGCGCCCGACATGCTCGGCACCCTGCTTGCCTCCGGTGTGACGTTCTGGATCGGCATCGAGGCATTGATCAACATGGCGGTCATGGTCGGGCTGATGCCATTTGCCGGGAATGCGCTGCCTTTCGTTAGCGCGGGCGGCTCGAACCTTGTGTCAACGTTGGCTGCCATTGGAATTATCCTCAACGTCTCGCGCCAGAGCGGCGAGAACGTTCGGAAGGAAGAAAAGGATAGGAGGTCATTCAGTGCGGTTGCTGATTTGCGCCGGGGGGACGGGCGGAGGAGTGTACCCCGCCCTCGCCGTTCACGACGTACTCACGTCTAGGGTCCCGGACGTGAAGACGCTGTGGGTGGGCGGCGAAGGTGGCATGGAAGAATCTCTGGTGAAACGCCACGGGATTCCCTTCCAGTCCATCCCTGCCGCTGGTGTGCATGGTGTGAGTCCGATGGTGCTGCCTCGGAATCTACTCATGCTTGCACGCGGTGTACTGGCGTCATACGGCATCCTCAACGACTTTGAGCCCGATGTTCTCTTTTTTACCGGTGGTTATGTGGCGGCGCCGATGGCATTTGCCGGACGGTCATTCCCGTCACTCTTATATGTGCCCGATATCGAGCCCGGCATGGCGCTCAAATCCATCGCCCGGTTTGCAGACATCATTGCCGTGACCACCGAGCAATCGCAAAAGTTCTTTAACAAGAAAGTCTATGAGTCCGGGTATCCGCTTCGACCAGACCTCGCGCTGTGGGATCGCCAGACAGCCCACAACCACCTTGGTATCTCCGGCAAGCTGCCCGTCTTGCTGGTGTTCGGAGGGAGCAAAGGTGCTCATTCCATCAACATGGCTGTCTTGAATCACCTGCATGCCTTGCTGGAAAAATGTGAGGTCATCCATCTGTCGGGTGACGGTGACTGGCAGCTTGTACAAAGTATGCGAGAGCAATTGCCTGCGGCACTCTCAGCTCGCTATCATGCTATGGATTATCTGCATGAGATGGGCGCTGCCCTGGCTGCGGCAGACCTGGTCGTCTCGCGAGCGGGTGCCAGTGCGCTGGGTGAGTTCCCTCTCTTTGCTCTGCCTGCCATTCTAGTGCCATACCCTCATGCGTGGCGCTACCAGAAAGTGAACGCAGATTATCTTACCCGGCGCGGAGCCGCGGTTATGTTGGAGGATCATCGCCTCAATGAAGAATTACTGGTGACCTTGACGGTTCTACTGCAGAACCCAAACAAGCTGAAAGCGATGAGAGCTGCGATGTTTGAGCTGTCTCACCCGCGCGCCGCCGAGAAGATCGCCAGTGCATTACTGGAGCTGGCTGGAGAGTAACACCATGATGAGCATTGTTTATCTGTTCTGGATGTTCGTAATCCTCTTTGGGCTTGTGGGTTGGATGCGCGGCTGGGCAAAGGAGTTGCTGGTGTCGTTCAGTGTGATCCTGGCGCTGGGACTCAATCACGTGTTGCGCCGGTACATTCCCATTGCCCAGAACCTGCCCGAAACAGACGCCTCTCTCTTCTGGGTGCGGACGATCATCCTGATCGTACTGGTGTACTTTGGGTATCAGACCGTGATCAGTATTTCACATCTGGCTTCCCGGGCGGTGCGCGAGCGCCTGCAGGATACCCTCTTCGGCGGGATCATGGGTGCTCTCAATGGGTATTTGGTGGTCGGGACGATTTTGTTCTACATGCATGTGGCAGATTATCCCTACCCGGAGGTGATCTCCAAGCCTGCAGACCCGAATCTATTGCAGACGGTCAACCAGATGATGCTCTACATGCCGCCGCAGTTGCTGGGTGAACCCGGTATCTACTTTGCCATCATCGTTGCATTTGTATTTGTGCTTGTGGTGTACATCTAAACGAAGGAACTGTGAAACGAAGAACCATATGACACACGTCCATTTCATTGGCATCGGGGGAAGCGGTCTTTCCGCCATCGCCCGCCTCCTATTGGAGAGCGGATACACGGTGAGCGGTTCTGACCGCACGCTGACCTCCTTTGCCGAAGAAGTGCGCAGAGCCGGTGCGACGGTGTACATAGGCCATCATCCGCGCAACCTCACAGGCGTGGATTGGGTCGTGCGTTCGTCTGCGGTCACCGAGGACAATCCTGAGGTCGAAGCTGCCAAACGGACTGGAATCCCTGTTTACAAGCGCGCGGATTTTCTCGGTCGCCTGATGGAAGATAAGACAGGTATCGCCATTGCAGGCACGCATGGGAAAACGACCACCACTGCCATGACCGCCTGGGTGCTTACCAAGCTGGACCGTGATCCATCCTTTATTGTCGGCGGCGTGCTGAATGACCTCGGCGTAAACGCTCATGCAGGTAAAGGCAAGACGTTTGTGATCGAAGCCGATGAGTATGACAATATGTTCCTGGGACTCAAGCCGCAAATTGCTGTGGTCACGAGCATCGAACATGATCATCCCGATGTCTTCCCCACGTTTGCATCGGTGTATGAAGCCTTCGAGAAGTTTGTGGACCTGCTCCCGCAGGATGGAACGTTGATCGTTTGCACGGAAGACCCGGGGGCGGCGGCTCTCATTCCCCAGATGCGCAAGGAAGGCAAGAACGTGGTCTCTTACGGCATGCACGGCGATATGACCATCAATACACCCTTGTGGGTGCAGGCGCGTGACGTCAAGCCGAACATGCGCGGCGGCTTCGACTTTACCGCCACAACCAACATGGCGAGCAAGACATCCACGTCTGTCAAAGTTTCGCTGCAGGTGCCGGGTGAGCATAACGTCCGCAATGCGCTGGCGGTGCTGGCGATTATCGGCGTGCTAGGGCTTTCCCGCAGAAAAGCCGCGCAGGCTTTGGGTGTATTTGGCGGTACAAGCCGCCGCTTTGAGCTGCGCGGCGAGGTCTATGGCATTCGGGTGTTTGATGATTATGCTCACCATCCCACCGAGATCAAGGCAACGCTTGCCGGTGCACGGGCGCGTTTCCCACAATCGCGTATCTGGGCAGTCTGGCAGCCACATACCTACTCCCGCACCAGAACTCTTTTTCTCGATTTTGCCCGGGCATTCAAAGATGCGGATGAGGTCATCGTGCTGGAAGTGTACGCGGCGCGTGAGCCGAAAGAAGATTTTACCTCCGCGGAGATCGTGAGCGCTATGCCTCATCTTTCTGCCCGTTACATCAAAACGCTGCCTGAAGCAACAAAGTATCTGCTGAAGAACCTTCAACCGGATGATATTGTTCTGGTGCTCTCTGCGGGGGATGCAGACCAGATCTGCACCGATGTATTGCAAGGATTACAGGAAAGGTAGTTGAATGTCTGATACACAGGATAAGAAGCCTCTTCGGCCTGAAACCTTCTTCCTGCCGCCATTGAAAATGGTCCTGACCTTTTTAGACAAGGAATCGCCCTCGAGCGAAAAGGATGATACCGACCCAAAGGAAAAAGCAACGGAAAAGGATCTTGAAAAACTGATCGAGAAATTAAGTGAAGAAGAAAACGAGTGAGTCAAAAATGGTTGCCCTAGTCCATCCCCTTGATGTGCTGTACGCCAAACTTGGCGATAAGGTACGAGAGAACGTCTCTCTGGCGCCTTATACCTCCGCGCGCATCGGCGGACCCGCAGATATTCTCATCACAGCCGAATCTGCTGATGAGCTGGCGCGAACCATTAAGTTGTTACGCAAACAGGAAATTGATACCACACTCCTCGGCGGCGGCTCGAACGTGCTGGTCGGCGACCGGGGTGTGCGCGGCGTGGTCGTGTTGAACCGGGCGAAGGGCGTCCGCTTCCATAA
>JAICRQ010000136.1 GCA_025966435.1 Anaerolineales bacterium
ACTACCTCCCGCAAAAAGTCTTGATTCTGGTCGATGACCTTTCGATTGTGGAAAGCATGGTTGCTGAAGTAGAAGAGCAAGCCGTCAAGTTCAGGCAGGATAGCGTTGCCGAGGGGATTCTCCCTCCCGATTTCCCGCTTCCCTACGTCACATGGCCCGAATTGCTGGATAACCTTCATAACCGCATTTTCGTGGAGCTAGGGCATTCTACAGCAGCAGACGTTGCCGACATGGACGAGCTCCTCTCCACCTGTTTCACCCACGACGAACGGTTCGGCGGACGCCTCAAGCCTTTTATCGAGCATCTACATTCGCTTGTGGAAAGAGGTGAGCAGACGATCATCATCTCTCGCCAGGCCTCACGCCTTCAGGAGCTCTGGCTCGAATCCAGCGAGAACGAGTCTGAAACAGAAAATCCACAGTTCATTGAAGCCTCTGTCTCGGAAGGGTTTGTCCTTCAGTGCGATCCCATCCTTCATCTGATCTCTGATTCGGAGGTCTTCGGTTGGGAGCGCCCGCAGCCGCGCACTCGCCAGCGACCCGTTGCCGAGACACCCGAGTCGGTCTATGCGGATCTGCAAGTCGGTGATTATATTGTTCATATCGATCATGGTGTTGGTCGTTTTGGAGGCCTGGTTCAGCGTGAACTGGACGGTCACACGCGCGAATTTCTCGCCGTCGAGTATGAGGGCGGCGGGCAGTTGTATGTGCCTGTCCATCAGGCAGACCGGCTCACCCGCTATATTGGGGCAGAAGGTGCGGTGCCCGCGCTCGATCGACTGGGCGGGCAGGAGTGGCACGAGAAGAAAGGGCGCGTCAAACAGGCGGTCCTGCAGGTCGCGCAGGAGATGCTGGATCTGTATGCGCGCCGTAATGTCGTTAAAGGCTATGCTTTCAAGGAAGACACGACCTGGCAAAAGGAGTTGGAAGATTCCTTCCCCTATGTAGAAACGGAGGATCAGAAGCGCGCGCTGGCAGATATTAAACGGGACATGGAGTCGACGCGCCCGATGGACCGTTTGCTGTGTGGTGACGTCGGATATGGCAAGACCGAGGTCGCGTTGCGCGCCGCGTTCAAAGCAGTGATGGACGGCAAACAGGTGGCGATTCTCGTGCCGACCACCGTGCTGGCGCAGCAACATTACGATACCTTTCTGCAGCGCCTGGCGGCATTCCCAGTAGAGGTGGAAATGCTTTCGCGCTTCCGCACCCCCAGAGAGCAAACATCCATATTACACAAGCTCTCCATCGGTGAAATCGATATCGTGATCGGCACACATCGCCTCATCTCCTCCGATGTGCAGTTCAAAGACCTGGGGCTGGTGATCATCGATGAAGAGCAACGCTTCGGCGTGACCCATAAGGAGCATCTCAAAAAATTGCGAACCGAAGTGGACGTGCTGACTCTGACAGCTACACCGATTCCCCGTACGCTATACATGGCACTGACCGGCGTGCGCGATATCTCCAACCTGAACACGCCGCCTGAGGAGCGCCTGCCGATCGTCACACACGTCGGACCGTATTCCCCGAAGCTGGTACGCCAGGCGATCCTGCGCGAGCTGGAGCGCGGCGGGCAGACTTTTTTTGTACACAACCGCGTCCACACGATCGACGCAATGAAGATGCATCTCAACCAGCTTGTTCCCGAAGCACGCGTAGACATCGGTCACGGGCAGATGCCTGAGCAGGAACTCGCCGCGGTGATGCACCGCTTCAATGCGGGGGAAATCGATGTCCTGCTCTCGACGACGATCATCGAATCGGGGCTGGATATCCCCAACGCGAACACCCTCATCGTGGATCGCGCCGACACGTTCGGTCTGGCACAGCTCTATCAATTACGCGGACGCGTCGGGCGCGGCGCGGCGCGGGCATACTCTTATTTCTTCCGCCATAACAAGCTCACCCCCACACAGGAGGGACAGCAGCGCCTCGAAGTGATCGCTGAGAACACGCAGCTTGGCGCGGGCTACTCGATTGCCATGCGAGACTTGGAGATACGCGGTGCAGGGGAACTCCTGGGCACGCGCCAGTCAGGGCATATCCAGGCTGTAGGCTTCCATCTGTACACACGACTGCTGGCAGACGCAGTGCGGCAAATTAGAAGGCTCGAAACGTCCAGGGCGAATGGCAAGGAGAAGGAGAAAGCAGAGAGTGGAAAGCTCGCTCTACCGCTTACGAATTTCCAACAGCCGGTTAGTATGCCGGTCAACGTAGATTTGCCGCTGGCAGTGGGCATCCCTGCCGATTACATTACCGATCAGGATCTGCGCCTGCGTCTCTATCGTCGCATTGCAGACTTGCGCGATGAGAGGGAGATCGACGCGCTGGCTTCTGAATTTCAGGATCGTTTCGGCGAACTGCCTGAAATGGTAGAAAACCTTTTTTACCAAATGCGAGTCAAACTGCGCGCAGAGCAGGCAGGTCTGTCAGCTATCAACTGGGAGAGCGGACAAATCGTCTTACGCTATCCACCCGTCAGCGAAGATACGCGAAGCATGCCGCACAGCAGCAGTGTGGATAAGGATGGGGGGAGGCGGTTGCCAGACCTGGGTCCCGGCATACGCGGGGGGAGAAACGCCTACTGGTGTTCGTTCGGGAAGGATGAAGATTGGCAGGAAAAATTATTAGATGTATTGGAACGAATAGAGAAGTTATAAACATAACGGGTTCCACGTAGTGGAACCCGTTATGTTTATTATTTGAGGCTTATCTCGATCTCATTACCTCAACTTATACACCCGAACATAGTCAAATTCAGCAACAAAGCCTGAGCCGCCCATGGACACCAATCCAATAGACGCGTCAGAACCAAGCTCGTGAGTCCACGTGCCGCCGCGCACCCAGTTGACACCATCTAAGCTAGTGTAGGCAGTGTAGTGTTCTTCACCTGCGTGAGTTTGTTTCACAATGCGCAGATATACCCAATCTCCGGGCGGACCGACTACAGTGTTACCATAGCGCGGATACCCGTCCGGCACAGGGAATTCTTCCTTTGCAAATTCAGTCTGGCGTGTCTCCCAGATCGAGACTTCTACCAGCTTAATATAGTTGTCATCATCTGCATAAATCACCAAACCGGCTTGTACATAATTGAAACAACAGCCCTCCGCCGGCAGGTTCAGTCTCAGGCGCGTTTCGACAACATAGTTCCCATTCGGCGCAGACTCGAGGAGAACCGAGGCGTTATTGCTGTCCACATGCAAATCGTATGGCTGGGTATCGAAGTTAAACGAATCTCCGTCAACCGAGTACGTGCCAGCCGCGGGTTCACGAACCCAACTCCATTGTCCGCCCAATGCCCCATTGAATTCATCGGAGAGTGATGCAATGAGCTTTCCCAATTCATCGGGTTTTGGTGTCATAGGGTGATAGTTTGTCTTTGTGCCAAGCTGAGCTGCTGGCGCATGCACGGGATTGTCCGACGCCCCGAAGCCGCCGCGTACCGTCGGCCAGCCGTTGATCCAATCGATCGGGTCCAGTAAAACTGGTCGCTTGGTAAAGCCGACTGCGCCTTCAAAATAAGGATCGTTTTGATCGACAGCATGATAGACCGTCCACCATTGACCGTCAAAATCTTGGAAGACGGCGTTGTGTCCGAGTCCCACCCAGCGATTGCCGTTCATGGTGAGGAAGGGTGTCCCGCCCACGCGTCCTGACAAGAGTGAAACACCTTCACGGTCAACATAGGGGCCAAGAATATCTTCTGAGCGACCAACAAAGACGCTGTAACCGGTCAACGGGCCGTTACAGCAATTCGTCGCAGAGACGAAAAGGTACCAGTAGCCATCGCGATAAACGAGTTCGGGACCTTCGTAGCGGTTGGGGATGGTGATTTGAACCTGTGTGGAGGCATCGGATTGCAAACCATCGTCACTCAATTCGCGCGCAGCGATCCCGCCATAGTAGCTGCCGAAGAAGATATATTTTTGTCCGTTATCTTCCACGACCTCGGGATCGAACGTCCAGAAGAAATTGCAGCCAGGTCCGTTGCGCCGTGGCTCCACAACCACACCTTGATCCTCCCATGGCCCCAGCGGACTCTCACTGGTGGCTACGCCGATAGCACTATCTCCATGGCAACCCGGTTCCCCGCTGACACTGTCGGCAACATCAGGTACGGTGTAATACAAATAATACTGGCCGTCAAAGAAATCGATTTCAGGCGCCCACATTCCAGATGTCGGGTCGAGCCAATCTGGGCGCGTTGTGAAGGCATCCCCCATGTATTCCCAGTTCACTAAATCGGTAGAACGGAGCATAGGAATGAGATGGAAATTGAAGTTGTCCCCAGTCTTGTCCTCATCATTCAGTGGATCTGTGGTGCAATACATGTACCAATAGCTATCCGTTTCACTATAAATGATGGATGGGTCGGCACAGCTTTCGACCATGCCATCGCCGGGAATTTCAACAGGTAAGGGATTTGTATAGGTACCGGCGCTTGTTGCCCCGACTGCGCGTTCCAAATTTGTCAGTGCAGGGCCTGACGCGAAGACAGGACTGCTAGAGAGTAGGATGATGGCAAGAATGCCCATCAATTTAATGAGTTTGATTTTCACAGGTTATTCTCCTTGGCATAAATACTTGCGACCTACTATGAGACGCATCAATGCTGGATCGTCTGCGATGTAAAAGCAAAATACATGTGTTTATTTGGGGATTTCTCCTTTCCTAAGAAAAAGGATAAAGACACTCTATCGCTCATCGTTTTGAATGTCTCAAACTTGGATAAGCGGATTCTACGCCAGCAAATAGAAAAAAGCAATTGAGTCTCTAGAGGTAAAGGTTACATTTCTCGAAAACGAAAGCTAGCCTCATGTATAATACCGCCTACCATATAAAGTATTTGCAAGATTATATATTTCCTTGGAGGAGGTGCGCCGGACAAACGTGTGGGGCTGGCTTTGCACGAACAATCATCGTTATTGTCTTTGCATAACATAGAGGAGATTTACAATGAAGAAGTCTGTGCGTCTGTTTTCACTTGTTGCGCTATTAGTTCTGTTGGTGACTGCTGTAGGGTCTGCGGGGGCAAAACCATCGGGAACAGTCAGTGTGCAAATTCTAGCACTCAATGACTTTCATGGTAATTTATTGCCACCTTCGGGTTCATCAGGACGTGTAAGTACCGCGACAGGCACTGTTGATGCTGGTGGTGTAGAGTATCTTGCTACGCATATCAGCAATTTACGCGCCCTCAACCCTAATACCGTTGTCGTATCTGCGGGGGACTTGATCGGGGCCAGTCCATTACTCTCAGCATTGTTCCATGACGAGCCCACTATTGAAGCTTTTAATGAGATTGGACTGGACTTTAATGCAGTGGGTAATCATGAATTTGATGAGGGTTGGCATGAACTTGTGCGCATGCAAGAAGGCGGCTGCCATCCTGTGGATGGTTGTTTAGATGGGGATGATTTTGCCGGCGCGAATTTCCAATTTCTCGCCGCGAACGTGGTTCGTCAGAATAACGGCAAGACGATCTTCCCTCCCTACAAGATTCGTTCCTTTGCGAACGCAAAGATCGCCTTCATTGGGATGACGCTCGAAGGTACGCCGTTGATCGTAACCCCATCGGGCATCTCCGATTTGGATTTCTTGGATGAGGCAGATACCGTCAATGCTTTGATCCCTGAACTCAAGAAAAACGGGGTTGAGACCATCGTAGTGTTGATTCATGAAGGAGGGACTCAAGTGCCTTCGAGCTCCCCAATAAATAGCTGCACAGGGATTTCTGGTCCGATTGTTGACATCGTTAATCGCTTCGATGATGAAGTGGATGTTGTTATCAGTGGACATACGCACCTGCCTTACAACTGTGTCATTGATAACAAGATTGTCACCAGCGCATTCTCCTTCGGACGTTTGGTGACCAAGGTTGATCTCACAATTGATCGCACTACGGGTGAAGTAGTTACTATGTCAGCGGAGAACAAGATTGTGACGCGCGATGTTCCAAAAGCGAGCCCATTGACCGCATTAATCGCAAAATACAATGCGATTGCTGCACCGCTCGCGAACCGTGTGATCGGCTCCATTACTGCGGATATTACCCGCACGAATACCGCGGCGGGCGAATCTGCACTTGGCGATGTAATTGCCGATGGTCAGTTGGAAGCTACGAATGACCCAGGCTTTGGCGATGCAGTTGTCGCTTTCATGAACCCGGGTGGTATCCGTGCTGACCTCACGTATGCAGGTAGTTCTGCAGGTGAAGGCGATGGTAATGTGACCTATGGTGAAATGTTCACGGTCCAGCCCTTTGGCAACAGCATGGTGACTATGACACTGACCGGTGCACAGATAGAGACGATGCTTGAACAACAGTTCCCCGGTTGTATTGCTGGCGTTACATCCACACGCATTTTGCAGGTTTCTGCAGGCTTCACATATACATGGCAAGCTTCAGGCGGCGCCTGTGACAAGATTAATCCAGCCACAATCATGCTCAACGGTGTGGTGATTGATCCTTCAGCTTCCTACCGCGTAACAGTTAATTCCTTCCTGGCAGATGGCGGCGATAGCTTCCCGATCCTCACCCAGGGTACAGATCGCCTTGGTGGTGAAGTAGATACTGACGCATTCGAGAAATACTTTGCTGCTCATTCACCTGTTGCTCCCGGTCCGCAGAACCGCATCACTATGATTCCGTAATTCAGCAGGTACAACGTAATAAAAACACAGGGCTGGGATCAGCCCTGTGTTTTTGATTTTTACGAATCATAGGATCAAAATAAAAGCGGTCTGTCTTTTTAGACAGACCGCTTCCAGCTTACGTGCTGGTGTGGGATTTTGTTTTAAAGAGGGGAACGTCCCGGCAAGGCGCGGACAAGCGCTATGGCTACGACAGCACCTAAAAATGCGACCACGATGCTGCCGACGTTGATGCCGTTGACGGCGTTGGGCACACCGAACAGCTCTCCAGCCAGGAATCCACCGACGATAGCGCCGATAATCCCCACAACAATATCAGTCACGGCATTGCCACGGCCCTTTCTCATCATCTGGTTGGCAAGCCAGCCAGCGATGAGACCCACAATCAACCAAGATAAAAGACCCATTTTGCATTCTCCTTTCGTTACCGAGCAGGGAAAAAGTGCTCAGCTTTCTTACAGAATTAACGTATGCACAGGTCCTGTGTTACGCCTTGTGATGCGTATAGTCTTCTTATAACTTGATCGCCCGCGTGGCAATGTAACTAGGGTGATAGGTATGTAACGGTGAATCGAGCATGTAATCTTCGTACATGTCTGTAATCACGAAACCTGCCTCGCACTGGCACCCAAGCAAATCGGTGAGGCTGTGACCAAATTCGACGGGTAATCCTTTTTCGATCAGTTCCTCCAAATCTTCTTTGGGAATGCTGGTCAAATCGGAATAGGGGATGGCATGTGCGACTTCTAGGATGCCTTCGTCCGCTTTGTACAGATCAAAAATGTAGTGGACAGGATTCATGGAGCCGGTCATCAAAATACCGCCGCGACGTAACACGCGAGAACATTCCTTCCAGACCGCGCGTACATCCGGCATAAAAACTGTCGAGCAGGGATTAAAGATAAGGTCAAACGACTCTTGCTCGAACATGAATAGATTTGCCGCGTCCCCCTCCACCGTGCGGATGGAAAGCGATTCTCTCTCTGCCACAAGCTGGTCCTGTTTCAATTGGGCGGGGGAGTTGTCGAAGACGGTCACGTTCGCGCCAGCTGCCGCAAGGACAGGTCCCTGCTGCCCGCCGCCAGAGGCAAGGCAAAGCACATCGGCGCCCTGAAGGGTTGGGAACCATCGCTGCGGGACAGGGATATTTTCTGTGAGCAGGATTAAAAACTTTCCCTGCTTTGCCCTGGCAATGACTTCCGAATCCACGGGCTCGGTCCAGCGGCTTTTGCCGCCTTCCACCTCGCGGTTCCACGCTTCGCGGTTGTAAGATCGAATATCCATTGGTTCTCCGTAGGGCGGGCTGGTAGCCCGCCTATCAACATTTGGCGGAATGCCACATAGTACTCGTAGTGTGTTCTGCCCTACTCTTTATGATACGAGATTGTAAAAGGGAATAAGAGGCTTGTCGAGATGAAGTTGTTTAGTTAAATAGATTGGGACAGGCCTGCGTATGACCTGTCCCATGCGTGAGGAGATTGTAAGCCTTCTCTCTGAGCAACCTCCGTAAGGCTTTACAGCAAATTAATCAGCCGCGGCT
>JAICRQ010000498.1 GCA_025966435.1 Anaerolineales bacterium
AAGGCGCGCTCGACGATGAGCTGACCCGTGTATCCGTATGAGCCGTAAATGAGGAAATTTTTCATAAGTTCATGTCATTGCGAGAAGCTACTCGTTGAGACGGAATCGTCGAAACCAAGGCGACGAAGCAATCTCCAAGCAATTAGCAATTCTTCTTGATTAGGTTTATATATGTATAGCGGGAGATTGCTTCGGGAAGAGCACCCTCGCAATGACATCAAAGCCTTTTCGCAAAATGGACCAGGCGTTCGACCTCCACATAGCCTAGCTTCAAGTGGGCGGTGATGCTGGCTTCGTTTTCCAGCCATGTGTCGGATGCCATTTCCCGACAGCCTTTCTCTCGCGCCCAACCCTCTGCCGCCAGGATCAGCTCTCTTCCCAGCTTTTGACCGCGCAGATGTTCCGCGACGTACCACGCCTCGATATAGCCGACGGGCGAGGTCTCGCATCCTTCGCCGTGGTCGCGCAGCCCCGTTTCGACAAACGCGCCCAGGTCCTCGACCCCGCGCGAGGCGACGAAGACGGCGTAGTCCGGGTCCGCCAGTTTGTCATCCAGATCGAAACTCAGATATTCGATCGGCGCATCTGGCCACAGTCTTTGCCGCAGCTGCAGCCAGCCCCATTTGTCTTCGTGGGTTGCGCGTCGAATGGTAAAACTCATGCTCCTCCATATCCGTTCGTGAAAGACCCTAAGGGTTTCGTACACGCTATTCGTTGGCACTAGGCGTTATGCATCGTGCACTTGTGTTTACAGGGAGGCACACCGCAAAACCCTTAGGGTCTCGCTTAGCAGCTACTCTTCTTCGCTTTCTGCCTCTTCCCCTCCGCGTTTGGAGAGGCGGTGATCCAGCATCAGCACCGCGGTGCCGCGCTCCTCGATCAATCGCAGCTTGGCAACCAGATCTGCCGCGTTCTTTTCCTCCTCCACCTGCTCGCTGATAAACCATTGCAGCATTGTCTGGGCAGGATAATCCTTCTCCCGAAGCGCCAGCTCGTACAAAGCATTAATGGATTCTGTGACCATCGCTTCATGCTCCGCTACTTGCTCCGCAACTTCGAGATTTGATTTCCATTCCGTGGCCGGCGCGTCGATCGCCTTGAGCTGCACACGTCCACCGCGATCCAGAATAAATTCATAAAACTTCATGGCGTGCTCGCGCTCTTCGTCTGCCTGAAGACGCATCCAGTGCGCGAATCCGGTCAGGTTTTTATCCTCGAAGTATGCCGCCATCGAGAGATACAAATAGGAAGAGAAGAATTCCTTGTTGATCTGTTCGTTCATCGCATCCTGCATGGCTTTTCCAATTATCGTCATGAGAGCCTCCTAGGCTGATTATAGTCGTAGTACTTCTGATGGTTTTTATGAAGCGCAAGCCTCTTTCACTGACCGTACACGAAAAGTTCGTTTAGCGACTCGCGATTCAGGTTATGGCGGATCGCGTCGGCAAAGATGGGCGCCACGGATAAGATCTTTAATTTGGGATGTCGTTTTTCCGGCGGGATATAGACGGTATCTGTCGTGACAATCTCGCTAATTTGCTCCACTTCGGCTAGCCGCTCCAGGCCGCCGCGTGTGAAGACCCCGTGGGTACAGACAACCAGGATATCTTCGACACCTTCCTCGATCAGCATACGGGCTAATTCATGAATGGACCCGCCGGTGGCAATCTCGTCATCGTAGATAAGTGCGCGCTTATGCCCGCGCACCTGGTTCCCGACGAGCCCGCGTATGGCAACTTCTGTGTCGGACACGCGTTCCTTGTTCCCGGCAGCAATTGGCAATTGTAGAACTTGTGCAAAGCGCGCTGCCGACTTTGCCTGTCCCATATCCGGCGTGACCAGGATACCATTGCTCAGATCGCAGCTTTCAATATATTCTTTGAGAACAAGCCAGCTGCTCAACGGATCGGTAGGCAGACTAAAGAAGCCATGCACCTGCGGAGAGTGAAAAATCATGCTCATCACATGTGTCGCGCCGGCGGTCTTCAACAGATCAGCCACGAGACGCGCCGTAATAGAGATGCGCGGCGCGTCCTTTTTGTCGGAACGTGCGAAGGAGTAGTACGGAATAATCGCATGGACCTCGGCGGCAGCCGCGCCGCGCGCAATATCGAGCATCATCAGCAGCTCCATCAAATGATCGTTCACCGGCTGTGAAAGCGACTGCACAATGTAGACGCGCCGGTACCGTACGGTTGCCCCCAGCTGGATGTAGAGGTTATCGTTGCTAAAGCGGCTGATCTCTGTGTGATCCAATGGGACGCCCAGCTCCGCGGCGATGCTTGCCGCCAGGGCTGGATTCGAACTTCCGCTAAAAAAGCGGACTTTGTCTGGCGGAATGGTGGATTTGGTCATGCGTCCTCACGAAACTCTTTAGACATTCCTGCTCTATCTCGATTATACAAGCAATAAAATCCCCACCCCGGCGATTGCCAGTATCGTCCCAAGAATTGCCTGCCACCCGATCCGTTCCCGGAAGACGAAGTAGCTGACCGGCAGAATGATCACAGGCGGCAGCGCCATGGGGTGGGAGCGTCACCGAAACAAATGTTACGGTTAGTTCGACGGTGTATCCAGTGTGAATATATTTGTGAAAGCTATATTGCGCTCGGCTTGAGCAGTGGCTGTGGTCATTTGGCGATGATACCACTCCCCAAACCACAGTTTGATTCTTGACGCTTCTACTTAGCTGTGCTACACTGCCGATAGGATTTACACGTGTAAGGTGATACGTGTAACTATACAATCTTCAAGTTTCACATACAAATGAACCGCCCTACCCAAGTTGACGTTGCCCGACTCGCAGGTGTCTCACGTGCGACTGTTTCTTATGTTTTAAATGGGCAAACAGAGGGGCGCGTGCCGATTTCGGAGGAAACCCGGCAGCGAGTTCTGGAGGCGATTGAAGAGCTTGGCTATGAACCGGATGCCCGCGCCCAGGCGTTACGTTCGGGGAACACAAATACGGTCGCACTTATTATTCCAGATCTTCGAAATCCTCACTTTAGTGAATACGCCACCGGCATAGAGGAAGCCGCGCGCGCCTCGGGGTATCACCTCCTACTTTCCAGTACCACACTAAATAATGAATATGCAGTAGAAATTTTCAAGGACCTCGC
>JAICRQ010000269.1 GCA_025966435.1 Anaerolineales bacterium
GATCACAGGGACAGGCATTTTGATGAACGACTCCACGCGCGGAATGCTTGCCACCTCCCTTTCCTCCCTCATTGTGGGGTTGCCTCTCTGGCTGGCGATGTGGCGACCAATGCAGGCGGACGCTATGGTTGCAGGGGAAATGGGCGACCACGCGCGCCGGTCTGTCCTTCGCAAGGCATATCTTTATCTTGTCATATTTATGGCGGTCATCGGTGGCATGGGAACTGCGGTCGGTCTGGTCAATTTGTTGATTCGTGCTGCACTGGAAGGTGTGACAGGTAGTAACTTTGTAAATGAACTCTTGAATTTCCTTCAACTGCTCTTTTTGTTCGGTGTTGTGTTGATGTATCACCTAAACGTCCTTCGCATGGATGGAGCGTCCACCGCCGATGCGTTAGCCGATAAGCAGAGCGGATATTCGGTACTGGTTGTCGATTCCGGGAATGGTTTTGTGGAGTCCGTTCGGGCTGCTTTACTAAAACTCGGGTCGAAGGTGCAGGTGACGACTACAAATCCCGATGTCAAACCCAGTGGTGATTTCAACGCGATCCTTCTCAGCGGGGCCTTAGCGGTAGCCGCGCCAGAATGGATTCGCTCCTTCAACGGACGAAGAATTGTCATCGCGAATGACGCGAAAGACATCCTCTGGACAGACGATGCGGCGCAGGCAGCGCAGTCCATTCAGCAATTGGCAGAAGGTCAGGAAGTGCGTAAAGGACGAATGGGACGCTCTACGTGGACGATCCTTGTGTATGTCTTCGCCGGATTGTTTATGTTGCAGCTATTATTCATCCTATTAGCGTTCGGTGTATCACTTGTTGTGAGATAGTTTAAGGTGACGCGCAGTGGCATTGATGTAAAATGGGATTACACTGACTTACATGACTGAGGAGACGTGACATGAAAGTAACTGTCCTTCAAGAAAACCTGGCTCGTGGTCTTGGCACTGTTGCAAAGGCGGTTTCCCCGCGCAGTACATTACCCGTGCTCGCGAATATATTGATCGCTTCCGACGAAGGTCGCTTGCGGCTTTCGGCAACCAACCTTGAGATGGGCATCACCTGCTGGATTCCCGCGCGTATCGACGAGGAAGGCTCCACCACTGTGCCTGCTCGCACGTTCTCCGATTTGGTAGGCACATTGCCAAGCGATCAGGTCTTGTTAAAGCTCGATCCATCTACGCAGACGCTGAATGTGCGCGGCGGTACCTCCACGAACGATATTAAGTGCATCGACGCGCAGGAATTCCCGCCTCTGCCTGTGCCTGATTTCGAGGGCGCGGTGCAGATCAATGTGGGTGATTTCCGCGAGATGATCCATCAGGTGGCGTTTGCCGCCTCTTCCGACGAGGCGCGACCGGTGTTGATGGGTGTGCTTGTGCAGGTGGATAACGACAAGTTGACGATGGCAGCCGCCGATGGATTTCGACTCTCTGTCCGCAAGGCGGTGCTTTCCACGCCGTCGCCGGCTCCCATTTCTGCGATTGTGCCTGCCCAAGCCTTGAAGGAGCTGGCGCGCGTCGCAACGGATAGCGAAGAGCCGATTTACATGGTCATCCCCAAGGGGCGAGGTCAGGTCGTCTTCCGGGTCAAGGATGTGGAAGTTGTATCGCAGCTGATCGATGGGACATTCCCCGATTTTCAGCAGATCATTCCGCGTTCGTACAAATCCCGCACTCTGGTTTCCACGTCCTCTTTGTTGAAAGCCTGCAAACAGGCAGAGATCTTCGCCCGTGAGGGTTCGAACGTGGCACGCTTGAACATCAAGAGCGCGCAGAGCGAGATGCAGCCGAGCGAAGTGGAAATTTCCGCTACATCAGAAGAGACCGGCAAGAACGAAACGATCGTCGAAGCGACAGTGGATGGCAGCGGCTTGTTGATCGCGTTCAACGTCAAATTCCTGCGTGAGGCTCTCGAGGTGATCCGCACTCCGAATGTGGTGCTGGAAACCTCGGCGCCGAACGCGCCAGGAGTAGTCAAGCCGGTAGGCGATGACCAGTTTTTGCATGTGATTATGCCGATGCACTTAGGGTAGTTGGAATACTCAAACGCCTTCTCGGCGTTGAGCTCAATTTATTTTGGGAAAGACAAATCCCCCACTCCGGCCAAGGTAACGGGGGATTTGAAGGAAACGAACATTATGGAATGTCCGTTTGTGCTTCTAATTTAGCACTTTACGGACTTCAAGTCAAGTACTTTGGAGTCGCTATGTGCAATAAAAGTATTGTCAAAAAAGCTAAGGTGAAAAGTAGGAAAAAAGTTTCACGTCGGCGTCATGATACATTAACTAAATATCTTGGCATTCTCTATAATATCTTGATAGTGCTTGGTATTCTAATATTAGCGGGAATGGCATTGACCATGCGTATTGAGACGCCTGTTGTATGGGCATTTTTGTATGGGGGTTGGGCAGCTCTTACTCATTTGAGGAAGAACTTAAATTAAGCACAGCAAAGTTTGGGGATTCCGGACATTGTCTAGACAACTAATTAGGGTGAGGCGCGCCCGGCAATAAAACCTTAAACGTTGAACCTGTACCCTTCCCCTGTGATTCAGCCCAAATCTTTCCTCCCTCCGCATCAATTAGTCCTCTGGCAATCGTGAGACCAATTCCCAGCCCTCCATAATGACGCGTGTTCGGCGGTTCGATCTGATAAAATTCTTCGAAGATTTTCTCTAATTTATCGGTGGGGATACCAATGCCTTGATCCTGCACCCAAGACAGTACCTGGTTACCATCCTTCCTGACACCAATCGTAATGTCTGTGCCTTCTGGGGAAAAACGAAGGGCATTGCTCAGAATGTTACCGAATGCCTGTGCGGTTTTATCGATATCCACGTTGACAACATGTGCCTCATCGGCGAAATCGTACACCAGACTCTGTTTACGCGCGGCTGCGATGTCATGGAATTCTTCACAGGCAAAGACAAGCACGTCCTCCATGGGGACCTTTTGCAATTTGAGGAGCATTTCATCGGACTTGAGTATTGCCAGATTATTCATCTCGTCCAGGATCGAGCGCATCTGTCGCGCCGCGGTAAAGACCTGGCTGGCATGGTCAGAAAGCTCGCCCTTGGAATCTTCCTTCAGCACGGTAGAGTAACCCATAATGATATTCAGAGGGGTGCGGAGCTCATGGGAAGCGAGCGCAAGAAAATTGCTCTTGAGCAGATCCGACTCCTTTACTCTTTCGAGAGCTTTTTGTGTGGCGCGTAATAAGCGCGCGTTGTTGATAGCGATCGCGGCGTGCGCGGCCGCCACGGCGAGCAGGGATGCGTCATGCTCATCAAATACACCCGTGCGTTTGTTCACCGCTTCCAATACACCGACCGTCCGGTCTTTGATGGGCATGGGCACACCGAGCAGCGTCTTGACTTTAAGTTGGATTTGATCGGACACAAGTGGGAAATGGCGCGGATCGTTTTCGACGTTGCTCAAAATGATAGGCTGGTTCGTGAGGAAGATTGTCCCTGCCAGGCTGCTGTCGAGAGGCACCGGGATTTTCGCCAGCTCTTCGGGGTTGGAGCCGGTGGCAGCTGCAAAGAAGAGACGTTTATCCTTTTCGTCATACAGCAGAATCGACGAGGCTTCGCAGTCCAGCAGCTCGGTTGCCGTGGCGGTAATAAGTTGGAGCAGGTTATCGAGGTCCAGAGTTGAATTGAGAGTTACGCTCAACTCAACCAGGCGTTTGAGCTGGTGTGGGTGGCTGGCGAGATCGCGGAGTTGTCCCGTTGTCATAGGTACAGTGTACAGATTTTGACGAGAGGAGACAAGCCCTATTTCTGGATTTGATAGACTACGAACCTGTTGTTTTTTAGTACCTGATTCAAAGACAGGTTGCAGGTATCGATTTCTTCAGGCGGGATCTGCTGGTTCTCGCCGACCTTGCGGCTCAAGACGAGATAGTCACCTTTGAGCACACGTTCACATTCCATGCTCATGATCGTGGGATGCCCTGTCATCATGACCATGACGCGCGGTTTGAAAAAGACCACCACACTTTCAGATGGAGTCTGTTCTTTGATGTAGTTATACACGTCCGTGCTGTATGGATCAAAAGGTCCATTAATCGCTCGATTATTCTGTAGATTGACGTAAGCGTTTGTGCTGGATCTCACTAGAAAAATCCCCGCGATCAGAATCCAGAAGCCATAACATACCCGTTGAGCTGTAAGACGGTAGTCCTCCGGCAGCCTTTCCATGAGAAATCTCATACCCTGAAATACAAAGTAAACGAAAATTGGCAGCAACGGGAAGATATAACGCGGTCCCTGCCAGTAAGGATACGTAATGTGTACCAGCATCCAGAGAGCAAAGAACAGAACGAAGATCAGCTCCTGTTTCCATCGATACCAGATACCGAATAGGAAGAGCAAGAACAGCAAATAGTATAGATACTTCCAGCCTTGTGTATCCCCAAAGAAAAAACTGAATACGTTAAAGTATCCTGGTAGAAACCTTTTGGCGGTTTCGATCAATTCTGCATATTGAGAAAAGTATGATTCTCCTCCACTAGGAAATAATAGAAGGTTGGTGATCCATAATAGGATAAAAACGAAACAAACAATCAGCGAACCCTTGATAATTTGGAACGTTGTTATTCGGTCTTTGCGATGGTGGAGTAATCGAAAGAATTCAACGATCAAAAAGCATCCCAGCAATAGCACGCCCGTCACACGCAAAAACGTTGTGAAGAAAATAGCGGCTCCAATGAATACATAATCCATGATATTCCGTTTGCCCTCCCGAGTCATCAGTAGCAAAGACAAGGTCGAAAAGAAGATGAATGGAATATCCGACAGGATCTGGTCCAGGAATTGTAGGAGGAGCGGGTTGAACGCAAACAGGGAAACGACGAGCAGACTTTCGGCCTCCGTGAGTCGGGATTTCATCAAGAGATATAGGCATACGAGAAAGCCTGCGTAGAAAAATAATCCTGGCAATTTCAGCGCCAGCGGACTGATGCCTTTGATTGCATATACCGGGACGAGGATAAGTGGATACCCCCAGGGATAGGCGAGGGGACCAAGGTGAGTTGTTGACTCGCCATTGGTGAAAGCACTTTGCTGCATGAATCCGTCGGTATTCCCATCCAAAATGCTTTTCGCTTGCACGATATACCAGGCGAAATCATCTCCCCATTGATGCCCACGAGTTAAGGTGGATGCACCGATGATAAGTGAGAGCATGATAATGATGAGGAGTAATATCCTGCGCATGAGATGAATTTTACCTTCTTTACTTTGTAGAACATTTGTTCTATCCACTAACGAAATAAAATATCCGCCTGACGAAACAGGCGGATATGAAGCA
>JAICRQ010000430.1 GCA_025966435.1 Anaerolineales bacterium
CTGAGAATCACTTCCCTTCTGGCTGCTTTAGTGACCGCGGTGCAAAGGATTTTACCGAACGATTACTGCCCGCAATTGACGATACAGTGCCACTCGCTGCCATCCCATTCCCATGTATCGTTGAGATCTTCTCTGTTCGAGGCAAAGCCGCCATACAGGACAATCCTTGTTCGCACGGGATCGTAGACCATTGCGGGTGAGCCGCGTGGGGAGGGATGACTCTCCGGGCTCACTTCTGACCAGGCGCCGTTTGTAAGTTTCCACGTTTTATCGGAAAGGGAAGAGAACGTGGAGGTGGAACTTGCACCCCCGAAAATGATCAATTCGTTTGCATCACCATCGTATGCCATGCCGATGTGTGAAAGCGGACCGGGCTCGGAAAGATCCGCGTTTTGCCACGCACCTTGTCTCCATACCCAGAAGTCATCAAGGATGGTATCTGCATATCCACCATAGAGAAGGTTTTGCTCATGCACCGGGTCCTGGACAAATCCAAAATGGGCGCGACCGGACGGACCTACGTCCGTGAGCAGGGTCCACGTCTCTCCGTTCCAGGACCAGGTTTCCGTGCTCAGGTTCTGATTTTCATCTCCACCACCGAAGAGAATCACCTCTTCTCGAGTCTTGTCATACACCATTTCGAGATGGTCGCAGGCGGTTGGAGGCTCGACATTTTTCTGCTCCCAATTCTCGCCATCCCACTCCCACGTTTCGCGCACGCATGAGTCCTCAGACCAGGAATATCCTCCATACATTACCACGGCATTTCGTTTCTCGTCATACGCCGCGCCGCCCAGCAGGAGCATCTGCGGTCCGCCCTCGGTGACACGCCGCCAGCGTTCGCCGTTCCATCCCCAGATGATGTTAGGACTGCTCTGCCGTACGGCATTGGGGACACAGCCGATCAGCAGCGCCTCCTGTAATTGAGAGTGATAGATCATGTTTGCGACCGCACAGGCGGGCGGGTCTTCCAAGACGACCGCTTCTGTTGCAGTGGGAGAGGGGGGTGGTGTGGTGGTTGGAGCCGGGGTCTCAGCAGGGGAACAGCCAACAAAGAAAAAGATGAGTGCAACAATGATAAGACTTATACTACGCATATCAGATTCTCCGAGAACATATCTCTCTGTATATCACACCTGTTTTTCTGTCGTACCCTTCCTCAGTGGGGTTTAAGTCCCTTCCAGCCTTTCTTTGAGCTTTGCAAGCGCCTTCTCC
Source organism: Anaerolineales bacterium (assembly GCA_025966435.1). Classification (GTDB taxonomy): domain Bacteria; phylum Chloroflexota; class Anaerolineae; order Anaerolineales; family Villigracilaceae; genus Defluviilinea. The sequence continues at coordinate 1,216 of JAICRQ010000430.1, forward strand.
ATCGAAGGACTGCCGATCAGCGGATAGACAAACAAGCGGAACAGAAAGGCGAGAATCGGATTCAGGGATAAGGTCATCGTTCGTTCCACAAGAACACCGCCATCCTGTTCTTTGAATGTGAACACATGTGACACGTCCCCGGCATCGGGATCGTTTGACACAAAGCCAAACTCATAGGGCGGGTCATAGTTCGAAATGCGAACGGTGTTCAGACGATCTTTCTGCGTTGCTACTTCGCCGCGCGAATGATATGCCTTGCCAACGGCGACAGGTCCCGGGGTGATGGCTTCGATTCTCAATTCCCCGTCGCTCCATTCGGAGTGACGGGTGAGATCAGAGATGTAATCGAAGGTTTGTTGCAGGGGAGCATTTACAAGAATTTTATGCGTACGCACAACGGTCGTCATGAGGGCTCCCTTTTCAGGGGGATGATCCGAATTCTCTCTTTACTGAAGATGGACATCAAGGTTGTGACGATTCTGCCAACCCTGTATTCTTTACGGAAATCGGAGGGGATCTGATTAACATCCACTCGCCGGAATCCAAACTCCTCATAGTATGGCGCCCGCTTCTCATTCACCATCGTATACAGCGAACCCGTCTCGCGGGCGAGCAGCGCCTTCATCAACTGCGCGCTGATACCCTGCCGCCGGTACTCCGGCAGGACAAACCCAGATGCTACCTCACGCGTACCCCGTTCATACACCTTGACCTGCCGTACCCCGACGATTTGTCCGTTCTCCTCGGCAACAAGGAAATTCTGCCACTTTAGGTTTCGGGGGTTTAGCTTTGCCTGACGGATAAAGGAAACAATAGTTTCCTGATCTTCCTGCCGGGCGGGACGAATCGTAAGAGTCATGTCGTTCCTGCCTGTAAACGAAAATGATATAAGCTGTTTGATTTTAATTCAAGAACATAAAACACGCGGCTATTCAGCCGCGTGTTTTATGACATTTACTTTGTAAAAGGATGACTCGAAAGGGCAAATAATTAAGCCGGTAGCCAATCCTTGACTACCGGCTTGCTAAACGATTCGTTAAGGAACTCTATTTCTTCTTATCTGTAAATAGCTGTAATGGTGCGTCGCTCTGCATGTGTTGTAACGCGGATTGCGCTTCTTCTGGCGACATCAACGTGAAGCCACCTTCACCTTTGACCAGGCACAAGAGCAAGCTTCGTCCAACAGGCGTGAAGAAGGCATTTGGATTCTGTCCCATGTAAGCAGTCGGACAGATAGCAGCTCCATTGGCGACACTGCCCGAGACACGGAACTGGAACTGTAGCGTGCGGCTTTGCCCTACATCTAACCTTAAGGTACGCGGAGTTTCGGATTGGAAGTACGTGAAGTCGGCAAAAGATCCAAGTCCAAATCCGCCGACGATATTCCAGACCTTCCCAGAGACCGGGATAGAACTTGTATTGGTTACCGTGACCCTAAGGTTACAAACTCCCCCCTCCATCGGAATTGAGCAGCCTTTGAGGAGGCTGAATTGGATTGGGAACGGTGTTAGAGCCAGTGTGCCTATCTCGGCATCCTCGCCTTCCGCGACGGTGAAAAGCTCGCCTTGCCCGAACTGATATTGCTCTGCGCCGGCGACTACCATATAGTCTCCGGCGGTCAGAGGTGTGCCGTTGTAATCTCGCTCGAAGAGGAAACTACCGTCACTCGCTGTAGATTGTCCGTTGACATCGAAACACCCAGACTCGTCACATCGCCGTAAAAACACGAACACGAAAGGAGGGGAGTCTCCAGGCAAAGTTTCACTGGTGACAGCATCTGTCACTGTACCGCTGATAGATCCAATAGGAGTATATGTTGTCAATGTGAGTTGATATGTTCCATCCCCGCCGCCAAAAAACTCGAAATCCGGGAAGGCGGTCGCAGCGAGGATTACAATACCGTCATCTGGGATTGCGATCTCCAGATGTGAATTACGTGTGCTGCCATCGTCATTGCTGGCGATCAAGTTGCAGTTCGAGTCAAAGACACCCAGCAGCGGGTCCCACAATGTTCCCCTTCCGGTAGATTCTCCTTCATGATCGATGACGAGCGGCGCGCCAGGTGTGCCACTGAAACGATAGAAGTCAATATCGGGTGCAAGAGAGGAGTCGAGGTTGCCTTCCATAGTGAATGGCAAAGCTACTGTGCCCACATCCTGTGCCTCCTGGCAAGAATTATTGGGCTCAACCTCAAGCCCATTCGCAGTGATGGCAGCTGGCTGTGAAGTGCTCTGCATGGCTTCACGCGGCGGAGCGGCGGCAAACCCGTCAGCGTTTCTCAAGACGCAGAACAGCTCTCTGAATCCGACGGTGTTGAAAGAGGCATTGCCGCCCCTCCCTACAAAGATGCGTGTGCAAACTCCCAGCCCCTCCGGCCCACTACCTGCCGGAATGGTGAATCGGAAGTGAACCACTTTGCTTTTACCTTTTTCCAGCCCGAGCCTGACCGGTGCCTTTGTCTGGA
>JAICRQ010000503.1 GCA_025966435.1 Anaerolineales bacterium
AACACAGCAGATCACGCGAGTCAGTAAACTTGTCAGCAATTACACGGGCATCGTTGTCCAGCCGAACAAGGCGATCGTCGGCGCGAATGCGTTTGCGCATGAAGCGGGCATCCATCAGGACGGTATGTTGAAGCACCAGACTACCTACGAGATCATGCGACCAGAGGATGTCGGCGTTAATCAAACAAAGCTCGTTTTGGGAAAACATTCGGGTCGCCATGCCTTGCGTAATCGCCTCGCCGAAATGGGACACTCGCTGGATGAACTTGAACTGGATAAAGCCTTTGCCCGTTTCAAGGAACTGGCAGACCGCAAGAAAGTGATTACCGATGTAGATCTCGAGGCAGTCATTGCCGATGAATTCTATCGTCCGCGCGATGTATATTACTTGGAGGGGATGCAGGTGACCTGCGGCACGATGGGAATGCCTACGGCAACCGTCCGCTTGAAGGGACCGGATGGCAAGGTCCACACGCATGCGGCGATGGGTTCCGGGCCGGTGGACGCTAGCTACAAGGCAATCGATGCGATTGTCAAAACGCCAAATAAGCTGCTTGAATTCAATGTCCACGCGATCACAGAAGGGATTGATGCGCTCGGCGAAGTCACTGTTCGCATTCAAGGGGAGAATGGATTGCAGACCATGGATGCGCAGAGCGAAGTCCCCTACCAGCGCGTTTTCGGCGGACACGGAGCGGATACGGACATCATTGTCGCCAGTGCCAAAGCCTATCTGAACGCTTTGAACAAACTGATCATCGCGCAGACGGAAGGGCTTGAGCCTGTGCATGCGAATCATAATCACGGTGTGATGTTGGGATGATCTGATTCTGTCATTGCGAGAAGCACTCGATGCGACGAAGCAATCTCCACTTAAGCAGGAGATTGCTTCGGCCAGAAATGAACTGCCTTCGCAATGACATTAAGTGGAACTATGCCAAAAACTCTCTTCCAAAAAATCTGGGATTCTCATGTCGTCGCTGAACAGCCAGACGCGCCAGCAATCCTCTACATTGACCTTCACCTCGTCCATGAAGTGACCTCCCCGCAGGCATTCACCGGTCTGCGCCAGCGTGGTCTCAAAGTGCGCCGCCCGGAAAAAACTCTTGCCACGATGGATCATTCTATCCCGACGACTCCGCTTGACGTGCCGATTGCGGATGCACTCGCCGCGGCGCAGATCAAGCAAATGGAAACCAATGCTGCCGAATTCGGAATCACCCTGCATGGCATGGACAGTCCACACCGAGGGATTGTCCATGTGATCGGTCCTGAGCTGGGACGGACGCAGCCCGGCATGACCATCGTCTGCGGTGACAGCCATACGGCGACGCATGGTGCATTTGGCGCGCTGGCGTTTGGGATCGGCACCTCTGAAGTGGAACATGTGCTGGCAACACAATGCCTTCTCCAAAAGAAACCGAAGACGTACGAAGTGCGCGTAAATGGAAGCCTGGCACAGGGTGTGTCTGCCAAAGATATTATCTTGGCTCTCATTGCGAGAATTGGTGTCGGTGGGGGGACGGGTCATGTCTTGGAATACACAGGCGAAGCTATCCGCGGGCTTAGCATGGAACAACGTATGACGATCTGCAACATGTCCATTGAGGGTGGTGCGCGCGCGGGCATGATCGCGCCCGATGACATAACCTTTGAATATCTTCACGGACGTGAATTCGCGCCAAAAGGCGAAGAGTGGGATAAAGCAGTCTCCAAGTGGCGCGCACTGCCGTCCGATGAAGGCGCGGTCTACGATAAGTCCATTACACTCGAAGCGTCTGAACTCGAGCCGATGATCACGTATGGCACAAATCCAGGAATGGGGATGAAGATCACCGACCGCATTCCTACTCCCGATGTATTCTCCGAAACGTCACAAAAGGCTGCTTTCGAAAAAGCGATGACTTACATGGGACTTCAACCTGGTCAATCTCTTCTCGGGCAAAAAGTGGATGTGGTCTTTATCGGTTCCTGCACGAACTCGCGTATCTCCGATTTACGATTGGCTGCCTCGCTCCTCAAAGGACGCAAGGTTGCGGATGGCACGCGCGTCCTCGTTGTGCCGGGTTCTCAGGATGTGAAGAAACAAGCAGAGCAGGAAGGTCTCGACAAGGTCTTCAAGGAGTCCGGGGCGGAATGGCGGGAGGCGGGATGCTCCATGTGTATTGCGATGAACGGCGATCAGCTCCAGCCCGGTCAATATGCCGTTTCGACAAGCAACCGCAACTTCGAAGGTCGCCAGGGCAAAGGCGGACGCACGTTCCTCGCAAGCCCTCTCACCGCTGCCGCGACAGCAATCCACGGTGTGGTGACGGATGTCCGGACAATGTTGAGTTGACTATGACTACAGATGAAGTTTGGAAACTACCGGATATTGTCAATCGGTTCCTTTCCTATCGCGCCGCGATCCCTTTGGCACAGGAACAGATCAGTGTCATGATGTCCATCCTCAAGACGAGGGATATGCCTCTCAGGTCGTTCCTTGACCTGGGATGCGGAGATGGAATTCTTGGAGCCGCGGTCCTGGGAGAATATCCCACGGCTCGAGGCGTGCTTGCAGATTTTTCCGAGCCGATGTTGGAACAGGCGCGCGAGCAATTAAAGGAGTATGCTGATCAGCTTGTCTTTGAGAGTTTCGATTACGGCAATCCTGGCTGGGTGAACCGAATGCAGGACTACTATCCGTTTGACGCCGTGGTCTCAGGGTATTCCATCCATCACCAGCCCGATGACCGCAAGCGCCAGGTCTACGCGGAGATTTTCTCGCTGCTCAGCCCCGGCGGCTGGTTTGTCAACATCGAGCACGTGTCTTCCGCGGCACAGCTCAACATCGATTTGTTTGAGAATCACTACATTTCTGCGCGCTATGCCATCGAGAAAGAGCAAGGCGGTATGCGAACCTTCGAAGAGTTGACAGAAGAATACAGGAACCGCCCCGACAAAGCCGCCAACATCTTGGCGCCGGTTGAACTCCAATGCGACTGGCTGCGCGAGATCGGCTATGAGGAAGTGGATTGTTATTTCCGTATTTATGAACTTGCCGTCTTTGCTGGGCGAAAGCCAAATTAAATATACATAC
>JAICRQ010000492.1 GCA_025966435.1 Anaerolineales bacterium
AGGCGCGGGTCCGCTGTCATCACGCCGTCCACATCTGTCCAGATCCAAACCTCGTCGGCAGGCAGCACAGAGCCTATGATCCCTGCCGAATAATCGCTGCCACCGCGCCCCAGCGTGGTGATCACGCCATCCGGTGTCGCGCCGATAAAGCCGGTCGTGATGACGACAATGCCTGAATCCAAAAGCGGATTCAGGCATTCGCGAGTCTTCTCACTCGTTGCTGGGAAATCGGGATTTGCACTCTGGAAGTGTGGATTCGTAACGATGAATTCACTGGCTTCGATGACCTGTACATTTATCCCCGCGCTTTCTGCCACCGCGCCCAGCAGACGAACGCTCATCCGTTCTCCAAGCGAAGCCACTGCATCCAGCGCACGCGGGCTTGCTTCACCTAAAACCGCAATCGCCTGGCAAAAATCCACCAGCGATTCGATCAGGCAGTTGATCTGCTGTTTTGTGGATTCGCGCAGTTCATCCTCTTTGACCAGCGAGTCTGCGGCAGCGAAGTGTTTCTGCCTTAAGGTGGACTCTGCCTCCGAAAGCGAATCGATATTTCCCTGCGCGGCGAGCATGGCACACTTCAACAGGAGATCCGTCACGCTAGACATTGCCGAGGTGATCACCACTAGGCGCGGATATCCCTGGCGAGCATCTTTGATGATTTGAGTTGCTTTGGTCAGCGCCTCGGCCGAACCAACAGATGTGCCGCCAAATTTCATGACCAGCGAAGCAGTCCTGTGGACAAGTGTTTGTTTTGAGTCTGGCATAATTGTTCTCCTTCTCTCCTGTCTTCGCGCTGAGCGGAGCCGGAGGCGTAGTCGAAGCGAACAAAAACGCCCCACGTTTCCGTGAGGCGTTGTGTGTTTAGTTAACCTGCAGTTCGGTTAGTTCTGTCCAAGCACAAAACTCTCACGGGGGAACCCGGAGGTAGTGGTCATGGACATGGTACCTAAGCCGTGTTTGTGCATATTGGGCGGAATTCTATGCCAGGGAGTCAAATGAGTCAAGAGGAAGCAGCAGGTGAAAAGGTTACGCGAGCAGGTTTCCGAATCCTCCTCCAGCCCCTTGACTTATTTCCAAATAAGCCTATAATCGGGCGAAATACCTTAACTCAGAATGAGCCAAATATTCAGCCTCTCCCTTATTGTCGTCCTTATTGTGGTCCTTATTATTAAGGATCTATTTCCGGTTAGGATGGCAAAGGTGAGAGTGAAAAAATAGCACACCTTAGTAAGTGCAAAGAGCCGCCCTAACCACGGGCGGTTTTTTTGTTACCCACCTTCTAACCTACCCAGACACATGACTTCATCATGCACTGGGAAGCATCGAGGAGCTTATGACTGATCTAAAAAAGAACAGCCATGCCATTACCACAGGACCCAACCGCGCGCCCGCGCGCTCCATGCTCAAAGCCGTGGGGTTCACCGATGAGGATCTGCGTAAACCGATCGTGGGTGTGGCAAGCACGTGGATTGAAATCGGTCCGTGCAATTATCACTTGCGAAGGTTATCGCAAAAAGTGAAGGAGGGTATCCGTGCGGCGGGTGGAACTCCGATGGAATTCAACACGGTATCCATTTCAGACGGTATCACGATGGGCGCAGAAGGGATGAAAGCGTCTTTGATCAGTCGCGAAGTCATTGCCGATTCGATTGAACTGGTAGCGCGTGGAAATCATTTCGATGCGATTATTTGTCTTTCAGGCTGCGACAAGACAAATCCAGGTGTGATGATGGCACTCGCCCGGTTGGATATCCCTGGATTAGCGCTGTATGGCGGCTCGATCAACCCGGGCAAGCTCGGCGAGAAATCGCTGACGATTCAAGATGTGTTTGAAGCAGTGGGCGCCTATTCAGCGGGGAAGATTACCGAGCAGGAATTTATGGATGTGGAAAATCTTGCCTGTCCGGGGGCCGGCGCTTGTGGAGGGCAGTTCACTGCCAACACGATGTCCACGATCATGGAGTTTATCGGCATCTCTCCGGTGGGGTTCAACAGCGTCCCGGCCATGTCTGAAGAGAAAGACCAGGTTGCGTTTGAAGCGGGGAAATTGGTAATGGAAATGCTTCAGGCAGATTTACGACCTTCTCAAATTTACACACGGAAAGCTTTTGAAAATGCCATTACGTCTGTGGCTGCCACAGGCGGCTCGACGAATGCCGTTCTCCATCTTTTAGCCTTGGCGCGGGAAGCCAACATCGAGCTGCACATTGACGACTTCGATGCGATCTGCTCGCGCGTTCCCCTGATTACGGATATCAAACCATTCGGCAAATACATGGCAGCGGATATGCATGCAGCTGGCGGCATCCCATTTTTAATGAAACGGCTTTTGGAGGGCGGGTATCTGCACGGCGACTGCATCACTGTCACCGGCAATAGCATTGCCGAAGCCGCCCAGACTGGCGTAGAGACTCCAGGACAGCAGGTAATCTACCCGCTGGAAACGCCGATTAAGCCCAATGGCGGGCTGGTTATCCTGCATGGAAATTTGTCTGAGGAAGGTGGCGTGCACAAGGCAGCGGCAAATAACGTCAAGCAGTTTTCAGGTCCGGCGCGCGTGTTCGAGCGCGAAGAAGACGCGATGCAGGCAGTCACCGACCAAAGAATCCAGTCGGGAGATATTGTTGTCATCCGTTATGAGGGACCGAAGGGCGGGCCCGGCATGCGCGAGATGCTCGGGGTCACAGCGGCAATTGCCGGGGCAGGTCTGAGCGATAGCGTCGCTCTGCTGACGGACGGACGCTTCTCTGGCGCGACGCGGGGGATCTCTGTGGGGCACATCGCCCCAGAAGCCGCAGTCGGTGGGATGATCGCTTACGTCAAAGACGGCGATCTCATCACGATCGATGTGGAAAAGCGCGAACTACGCGTGGATATTTCAGACGGTGAATTGGCAGATCGAAAGGGTTCTTGGACGGCACCGGAAGCACGCTACAAAAAAGGTGTCATGGCAAAGTATGCACGTGGTGTTTCGTCGGCGTCCGAGGGGGCGATCACCAGTTGATTATGCAATGACAAAAGGAGAGAGAGTCATTATGAAGAAAAAAGGTGCAGAAATTGTTTGGGAGTGTTTGACCCGTGAGGGGGTGGATGTGGTGTTCGGGTACCCCGGCGGCGCGAATATGCCGATCTATGACGCGATGTTGAACTATCC
>JAICRQ010000104.1 GCA_025966435.1 Anaerolineales bacterium
CCGAACGAGGAACAAATTTTCGCAATGGGCGGTTGTACCCAAAGCGGTCTCGGATGTCGACTCCGAGGAGGAGTTCTTCCTGGTCGATAGCGGCGACAGCCCTATGAATTCGCTAACGACAGGGGGTCCTGAAACGCCATTCATGGATGGGCGGGATATCAGAAAAATCTCTATGCAAACAATCACCCTCGATACATTGTGCAACCAGAGTAATCTGAAACCCGATCTTATGAAAATAGATGTTGAAGGTGCAGAATTATTGGTCCTGCATGGCGCTCGTAAACTCTTGGGTGAATCTTGCCCTATTATTGTTCTAGCCGTGCATCCCTACTGGTTACCGAAGGGTCAATCAACACAACAAATCTTTGAGTACCTTACCGGGTATGGCTACACCGTATACGATTCGGAAGGATGCCAGACTATGTATTTGCAAAGCGGCGAATACCTTTGCCTGAACGCCAAGGCCGGGCACACCCTTGCAAAGTAACACGTATCGATCCAGAAACTGAGCGCGTATCCTTAAAATGGATCTCATTTTGCAACGATCAATTGGATAAATCAGAGTTGTCTTCAAACATTGCACCTACAATCGCCAAAACCCCGACGATCAGCAAACGGGCAACCATATGGCTCAATATAGCATTGGCCATCATTAGCCCATTATTGCTCATTGGACTGCTCGAAGGTACTGCTTATGTTTGGGAACGAGGGCAGGCGAACAGCCTTTACGCCTGGGAACTGGTCGCTTCACGGCGGATGGTTTGGGAAGAGCATCCCACACCTGGCGCTGGATATACTTTGATCAAGCCCCACAGCCACTACGAATGGCAGGGGATCCAGGTGGATGTTAATTCCCACGGCTTGCGCGGTCCTGAAACAACTTATGAGAAGCCGCCTGGAACGTTTCGCATCCTAAATTTGGGTGATTCGATCGTTATGGGTTGGGGGGTTGGCGAGGAAGATACTTACGGCCGGCGACTGGAATCAAGGCTTAATGAAGAGAGCAGCGACGACCTGCGTTTCGAGGTGATTAATGCAGGTGTGCCTGGTTGGAACCTGGAAAATGCCTTAGCCTATCTACAGGTGGAAGGTCTAAAATATAAGCCCGATCTGATTTTGCTTGGTGTAACCCTCACCAACGATATCTATGGCAAGAGTGCATTGCTAGCAGACAATAAGCCGGGCCTAATTAAGTGGCTCCGGTCCAATACCTATTTTTGGCCGTTTCTCACCGTTCAGCTTCGCTGGTTGGAGGCCCGGGCCGAGGGTCGAGAGCGGATTGATGTGATTGATCCACCAACCAACCCGGATAGATATTTCCCTCCAAATTCAGGGGCCGAGCAGTGGAGGAGGTTCTGGAACCAGGTGTCAGCGATCGACCGACTGGCTGGAGAGAAGGATATACCCGTCGTGCTGGTCATATTTCCGCTGGAGTACCAAGTGGTCGATGAGAGTTATCCGACTATTCCACAAGAATTACTTACCGCCAATGCGGCTGAAGCAGGTATCCCGGTGTTGGATTTGCTGCCCGCCTTCCAGCAGGCTTGCCGAGAGAAGCCGGGCGGCGCTTGCCATTTGGAAGACCGTTATTTATTTGCCGACGTCTGGATGCACCCTTCAGCCTTTGGGCACAAATTGACAGCGGATGAACTAGATGCATTAGACGAGCTTAGCTCGCCTGATTGAGCCAATCCATATACTGAGAGTTTGAGATGTCAACCAACATAGATGCCGTCAATCAATACTGGGGTGCGTTTTTTAGTGAAGTCCATCGCAAAAACAAGGGAGTCGCCTGGTGGGAGGCGGGTCCAGAAATACAAAACTATAAGAACAGAAAGGTGTCCGGCAATCCTGATGTTAACTGGGTCCAGTACACCTTGAGCAAATATTTCAATGCCAGGTTGCCTCTTGCTCAGTGTCTTTCGCTCGGCTGTGGAGCGGGTGGCTTGGAGCGTGAACTGGCGAGCCGTGACGCGTTTCAACATTGTGATGCCTATGATGTATCCGAAGGCGCCATACGATTAGCCAGGGAACGAGCTGACCAGTTAGGAATAAAAAACATCACCTACCACACTGTAAACATAAATGAATTGACCTTGCCACCCAATTCATACGATGCCGTTTGGGTATCACAGGCAATGCATCATTTCGAGGCATTAGAGCATATCAACCAGCAGATCAGGAGGGCCCTAAGACCCGCAGGACTCTTCATATTGCAGGATTACGTGGGACCAAAGAGATTCCAGTTTCCTTCGCGGCAAAAGGAAGTCGTGAATCTCTGCCTATCACTCTTGCCCGTACAGTACCGCATGAGGATGAAACACGCAGTTGACCAAGAGATGCGGCGATCCAGGAAGGTGGGGAGTAAATTCGTCCAGAGGTTGATCGATAAGATTAGAGACGGTGATCTTATTGGGGCCATTGAGCGGCGCCTTCAAATGTACAAATCACAAAAAGGTCATCAAGTATCTGAGAAGAAACTTGTCAATTTTCCAACGGCTCGTGACGTGATAGCTGCAGATCCGAGTGAGGCTGTCCGGTCTGACGAGATCATTGAGGTTCTTCAGCAGGATTTTGAAATTATCGAGAAGAAAGACTGGGGAGGTAACCTTCTTCAGTTTTTGCTAGCTGACATCGCAGGCAACTTCGTTGATGAAAAAAACGAACACGCACAAGCTTACCTAAGGATGTTGATCAACATTGAAGAGACATTTCTGCAAAGTGGCGAGTTCGAGAGTGATTTTACTTACATCGTTGCGCGTCCGTTGGACGCGTAGCCGACACGAAACCTTGCATTGGGCCGATTCAGAAATAAGGTAACACTTTAATAAGAGCAAATACATGGACTTTTCTTGGACAGAAGAACAACTCAATTTTAAGAAAGCGGTGATCGAGTTTGCCCAAAAAGAATTAAATACGGGATTGATCGATCGCGACCGTCTCGGTGAGCTAGCACGCGAGAGTTGGAAAAAGTGCGCGCGAATGGGCATTCTGGGGCTGGCCATCCCGGAGGAATACGGCGGGAGCGGCACCGACATCATGACCACGATGCTGGTCATGGAGGGTCTCGGCTATGGCTGCAGGGATAATGGGCTGATTTTTGCGATGAATGCCCAAATGTGGAGCGTCCAGCATCCCATTTTCACCTTTGGCACAGAAGATCAGAAGCAGAAGTACCTACCGGGGTTGTGCAGTGGGGAATTGATTGGCGCCCACGGCATGTCCGAGCCGGATTCGGGCTCCGATGCCTACAGCCTGCGCACCCGGGCGGAACGGACTGACGAAGGGTATATCCTCAACGGGACGAAAATGTTTGTGACCAACGCGCCCGTTGCCGATGTCGCTGTGATCTTTGCCACGGTGAACCCGGCCAAGAAAATGGGAGGCGTCACCGCCTTTCTGGTGGAAAAGGGGACACCAGGCTTTAAGGTCAGCCGGAACATCGAAAAGATGGGATTACGCACCTCGCCGATGGGTGAGTTGATTTTTGAGAACTGCGTCGTGCCGGTAGAAAGCCGGTTAGGGCCGGAAGGCGCTGGCTCTGCTATTTTTAACAGTTCGATGGAGTGGGAACGCAGCTGCATCCTGGGCAGCCATATCGGGGCGATGGAACGTCAGCTGGAAGAGTGCATCCGTTATGCGCGCGAGCGCACTCAGTTTGGGCAGAGGATCGGTAAATTTCAATCTGTTGCCAATCGCGTTGCTGACATGAAGGTCAGGCTGGAAACGGCTCGACTGCTCCTCTATAAAGTAGCCTGGCTCAAACAAATGGGAAAACCTGCAGTTATGGAAGCGGCATTGGCAAAGTTATACTTGAGCGAGAGTTTTGTACAGTCCAGCCTGGATGCGATCCGCACCTATGGCGGCTATGGCTATATGACGGAATTAGAGGTCGAGCGCGATCTGCGTGATGCTGTTGGTGGAACGCTCTACTCTGGCACATCCGACATCCAGCGTATGATCATTGCCCGCTGGCTAGGTTTGTAGGAAGGTCTGTTGATGGATGACATCAAACAACAACCTTTAGGAGTTCCTGAAATCTCAAAACCGGAAGTTGTACCGGCAGTTCCCCTGCTGAAAACCAGGAGGCAACCGTCCAAGGGATGGGACTGGCCTAAGTTCCGCGAGCTGTGGGAATACAGGGAACTGCTCTTTTTCTTCGCCTGGCGCGATATCAAGGTTCGTTACAGGCAGACGGTGATGGGCGCGTTGTGGGCCATTATCCAGCCGCTTTTCACCATGGTGATTTTCAGCCTGGTTTTTGGCCGGTTGGCCAACATTCCTTCTGATGGTATGCCTTATCCCATCTTTAGTTTTGCCGCATTGGTCCCCTGGACGTTCTTTGCCAACGCGCTCGCCCAAGCCTCAAATAGTCTGGTCGTCAACGCCAACATGGTCAAGAAAATCTATTTTCCGCGCTTGGCCTTACCCATCGCCACCGTTTTGTCAGGTGTCGTTGACTTTGTGCTGGCCTTCGTCGTTCTCTTGGTCATCATGTTCCTTTATGGTTTAATACCCACGGTCAACATCATATGGTTGCCACTTTTCGCACTGCTGGCTCTGGTCACATCCATCGGCGTGAGTTTATGGCTTGCAGCGATGAACGTGCAATTCCGGGATGTGCGCTATACGATCCCATTTCTCACCCAAGCCTGGCTTTTTGTAACTCCGATTGCATATCCCAGCAGCTTGCTTCCAGAACCCTGGCGGACCGTATATGGGCTGAATCCGATGGCTGGGGTGGTTGAGGGATTTCGATGGGCATTGCTGGGCACCGATACAGCGCCCGGAACAATGATTATCGTTTCCGCACTGGTTGCAGTAACTCTGTTCGTGAGTGGAGCCTTTTATTTCCGCCGGATGGAACAGAGTTTTGCTGATGTACTGTAGGTATCCCTGATGAGTCATATTGCGATTGACGTTGAAGCCCTGGGCAAAACATTCCAGATTGGTGGGGCGCAGAAGAGTTACTACAGGCTGACCGATCAATTGGTGGATATGATCACCGCGCCCTTTCGCCGGGCCGGAAGCCTAATTCGCGGGCAGGCTGGCGGCGCCACCGATCTGGACGAAACAATTTGGGCACTCAAGGAAGTTTCCTTTCAAATCAAACCGGGGGAGGTGGTTGGCATCATCGGTCGCAACGGGGCTGGCAAAAGCACATTGCTCAAGATTCTATCCGGCATCACCGACCCGACAAATGGTTACGCGGATATTTACGGTCGGGTGGGCTCGCTGCTTGAAGTAGGCACAGGTTTCCACCCGGAACTGACCGGGCGTGAGAACATGTACTTGAATGGGGCTATCCTCGGTATGAAAAAGGCCGAAATTGAGGGGAAAATGGATGAGATTGTGGCCTTTGCTGAGATCGATAAATTTCTGGATACACCCGTCAAGCATTACTCCAGTGGCATGTATGTGCGCCTGGCCTTTTCCGTGGCTGCGCACCTGGAGCCAGAGATTTTGCTGGTGGACGAGGTGTTGGCCGTGGGCGATATGGCCTTTCAAAGGAAATGCCTGGGCAAGATGGACGATGTGGCTCAGCAAGGACGCACGGTATTGTTCGTCAGCCATAACATGGGACTGTTACAGCAGCTGTGCGAACGCGGCATCTTTTTGCAGCACGGCACTGTTCACACAGACGGGACGATTACCGAAGCGGTGGATGCTTACCTGCAAACGCTTGAGCGGGCCAAATCACAAGATCTCTCCAAACGGACGGACCGTAAAGGCGTGGGAGAGGCTCGGCTGGTGAACACAGAAGTGAACAATGGATCCTCACCGATTTTAAAAACGGGGCAGCCAGCCCAGTTTGTCTTCCGTGTCGACGCATCTGTCCCGGGGATCGCGTGCAATTTCTTCATCTACGATAGCATCGGCCAGCCCGTCACCAGCTTCTACAGTCGAGCCCGCGGGCCGGAAGATACCTATGATCCCACAGGTGGCTTAAAGTTTGTCTGCGACCTTGATGAGCTATTGCTGTTGCCTGGTCGTTATCGGATCGATGTGGCAATTGTCGGTGACAATAAACTTCAAGATTTTGTTGAGGCGGCCACCGTATTTGAAGTTGGAGATGGACAGGTCGGGGGTCGTCTGGCCCAACATGACGGAAAGTTCAGCGTCATGGTGAATCATCGCTGGACGCTGCCGACGAAGATCTAAAGCAATAGGACCAGATTTGATGGATAAATCAACTGTAAAACGCAAAGAGTCAATCTCTCTGGGCATCCTTTTGATCGTCGCGGGTATTTTGTTAAAGCGAGTTATTGAGCTGACGCTGGTCTCCGATATGCAGATCGAGTCAACCACCTATCTTGCTTTGATTTATGCATTTCAGGTCCTGGCAATTGTTGCTGGATTATTCCTGCTGATCAAGCAACCCTCTATTGCTTTTCTGAGAAAAACGGAGTTCCTTCTTTCGGTCTTCAGCATTCTTTTCACATTTCTCTTGCTGGAGATCGGAGCAAGGTTGTGGCTGAACCACGTGGCTACGCCAGAGCAATACGATCGCTACGTTTTATTTACGAGCATAGATCCAAAGGAATTCGCTTGGACTCCCCATCCATATCTGGTTTATTCTCCTACCCCCAATTATAAAAAGGGACAAACATCTCACAATGCGTTAGGCTATCGCAATGATGAATTTCCGTTGGAAAAACCAAGGAATGTGTTTCGGATTGTCGCGTTAGGGGGTTCTTCGACCTACGATGTGAGCATCGAAGATAATCAAAAGATTTTCACGGCCCAGCTAGAAAAGTTACTGAAAGAACAATATGGTTACCAGAATGTAGAAGTCATTAACGCTGGTGTCCCTGGCTATAATTCATGGGAAATATTAGTCAATCTCGAATTTCGGGTGCTTGATCTTGATCCAGACCTGGTCATTATCTATGAAGGAACGAACGATGTTCATGCGAGAATGGTCGAACCTTCCTCGTATCGAGGGGACAATGCTGGGAGGCGCCAACCATGGCACGTTCCATCAGTTCCCGTGTGGGAACATAGTACATTTTTGAGAATCGTGAGCAGGATGCTGAACTTTACCCGCCAGGTTTCTGTTGACGATTTCACCAGCTCGCCAACATTCTTAAGTTGGCCCTATGAATATCGTCTCAGCGAGAGAGACATATCCACCTCGGAAATACTAGAGAAGAATCCTCCTGTCTACTTCCAGAGAAATTTGGAGAATATGATTGCGATCGCAAAAGAACACGGCATTGAGGTTCTATTTTCAACGTGGGCATACTCTCCGTATCTTAATGATTACGCCTCCAAGGGTGATTACCAGAAAGGTTTCCAGGAGAATAATGAGGTGGTCAAAGAGGTGGCGAATAGAAATCACATACCCCTGTTTGATTTTGCTGCCGTCATGCCGCAAGATGCGAAGTATTGGGCCGATGGGCGTCATGTCAATGAGGTGGGTGCTCTGGAAAAGGCTACTCTTTTTGCTGAATTTATTGATACCCAGGGATTGATTAAGAAATAGTTGACACTTTCAGTTGGACAAATAAGAACGCTAAGCGCTTAGTATGTTCAAGAGAACGAATAGGATCCTTATGCCTAGTAAAATACCCCAATTGTTACTGATTTCCTGTGTGTTAGGACTCTCGCTAGGGCTAATCCTGCAGGATGGTACGGATCGTCTGGAGCTTGCCCCGAGCGTCGTCACGGAGTCAGAAGTTCAGGATCCAACACCGGAGACCAGTCGCGAGACAGACGCCCAAGCTCCGGAACCGAGCAAGATCCCCACGCCCGATGCTCATACCCTAAAATCGAGCGATGTCTCTAATACAAACGATCAAGATACAGGGCCAAGCTTTACCTCTGAGGCAGGTGTTCAAGCTCCAGGTGAGGCAGACTGGCCGATGGCTGGAGCGAACCCGGAGCGGACCTCTTGGACGGCGGAGGAAGTGCGGGGTGAGCTCAAGCCGCTCTGGTATAAGCCGTTTGAACCGTACATCTCTCAGAAGGTTCAGATCATCACCGCTTACCAGACCCTCTACATCGCGACCGCCAAGGGACTGTATGCCCTCGACGCCGAGAGCGGTGCACAACGCTGGGTCTACCCCACCGATTTGCCTCTAGGCCATTCTCCCACCCTTCACGACGGCGTTGCCTATGTCGGCGGCCTGGATCACAAGCTATACGCGATCGACGCCTTCAGCGGGCAAGGGCTGTGGACCTTTGAAGCCGGAGCTGGCTTTGAGACGAATCCATTGGTGGTGGCAGGCAAAGTCTATGCCGGCAACCGGGATGGCTTCTTTTATGCCATCCACACCCAGGAACCCCAGCGTGGACAGCTGGCCTGGAAGTATCAAACCCAGGGACCGATCCTGTTCTCGGCGGCATATAAAGACGGAATAGTGTATTTCGCCTCGCAGGATAGCCATGCCTATGCCCTGAATGCTGAAACTGGTGCTCTGATCTGGCAGTCGGCGAAGCTGCCTGGGGCGGGGTTCACTTCCTTTTGGCCAGTAGTGTATGGGGATCGCGTGATTTTTGCCGGCAGCCGCAATTATCGCTCGAGTAGTCAGTTTCTTTCCGGTGGCAAAGACACCGGACTGGAGGCCCAAGACGTCTACCCCAATCGGGCGAGCGATCCGGATCCTACCTGGGTGGGACCCGCAGGGCAAGAACCGGGCGATTGGGCACCCGGCACTATCACCTTGGATGCCAGTCAGCCGAACGTGACCCCCAACGGCCAGACTACGCCTATCACCGAATACTTTGAGCAGAAACCCTGGCGGCGCACCTACTTTGTGCTGGATCGCCAGTCCGGCCAGGAGGTGACCTATGATTTCGACCTTGACGGTCAGCCCGAGTACGCCCCTATTCTCTGGTTTGGCACGCACAGCGGCAACCGCTATCCCCCAATCGTAGGCGGAGATGGGGTTCTTTACCAGTCGAACAATTATATATCCGATCCCTTTATCCCCTGGGGTCACATTAGCGGCTGGAAGCTGGACTCGCCTTTTATCAGCTTGCCTGCTGCGGGCCGCAACGCCGTGGACGAACCGCAGGGGTATGCCGCAGGAGGAAATCTGATCTATTGGAACCGCTGCTGTGACCGGGTCGGCGGCGCGTTTGATCTCAGCCAACCGGGTATAGGATGGACTTATTTTAGCTACAATTTAGTGCGGTTGCTGCCAGGCTACAACGAACGCTACTACAACCCCGATCCGGTTGATTATACGCATGTATTTGCGGC
>JAICRQ010000192.1 GCA_025966435.1 Anaerolineales bacterium
AATCGGGATCGTTTGCTGCCTCTGCCTGATGGATTAGCGATGATGATTCCCACGGATATGCAAGCCATCCTTAAGTCCGGGCTTTTGTCCTGGTTCGGCAAAGCGCGTGTGGGACTCGACTTCGTCCTGCCGCCGAAAGCCGTCGATGGCGATGAGTCATTGGGCGCATTTATCAGTCGCAGGTTAGGGCGTGAAGCGTACGAGAGTCTGATTGAGCCGCTTATGTCTGGAATCTATGCCGGTGATGGCGACCAGCTTTCTCTTGCCTCAACTTTTCCACAGTTGCGTGATCTGGAGCTGGGATATGGCTCGCTTGCGCGCGGCGCGCTTAAGATGAGACAGCGATCAAACGGAAAGCCAATCCAAGGTTCGCGCTCGGCGTTCGTCACACCGACGAGCGGACTTGCAGAAATCGTTGAAAAGCTGGTGGAATATCTCAAGGCAAACGGCGCTGATCTGAAGTTGAAAACCAAAGTCCTGCAAATCACAAATGATCGATTACAGTATCGGGTAACGCTTCAAGCTGGCGAAACTCTGAACGCCGACTCGGTTGTCCTTGCCATGCCGGCATTCACTGCCGGGCAGGTACTTGAATCTCTTAACCCGTTACTTGCTTCCGATTTACAAACCATTCCCTATAGTTCCACCGCAACCATTTCCCTCGCCTATCGCTGGAGGGACATCCCTCGTGAGCTGGATGGTTATGGTTACGTAATCCCGCGCCGCGAAGGTCGTCGCGCCCTCGCCTGCACATGGATATCCTCCAAATTCCCGCACCGTGCACCTGACGGTTATGCTCTTCTCCGTGTCTTTGTTGGGCGTGCAGGACAGGATATCCCGTGGAATGAAAGTGAGCTGCTTGCATCAGCAAGGGAAGAACTACAGCAGACCTTGGGTATCACGTCAGCACCGCTTTTTGATCGAGTCTTTCTATGGGAGCAAGCCATGCCGCAATATAACCTGGGCCATCCAGAAACCCTCAAGAGAATTGACAAGGCGCTGGAAAAGCATCCTGGATTGGCACTGGCAGGAAATGGCTATCGCGGGGTTGGGATTCCGGATTGCATCCATTCTGGTGAACTGGCTGTGGAGAAATTAACGCGAGACAGTTGGTCTCGCAAATTTGCATAAGCGATACTATGGTGTCATGCCGCGAGTGTTAAGAGGCTATATGAATATCGACAAATCCGTTTCTCTGTTTCGAGAAGCACAGGCTCTATTACCCGGCGGCGTGGATTCACCGGTACGCGCCTTTCGTGCGGTAGGGGGACAGCCATTGTTTATTGACTGCGGTGAGGGACCTTATCTTTACGATGTGGACGGCAACCGCTATATTGACTATGTCCTTTCCTGGGGACCGCTCATTACGGGTCATGCGCATCCGCATGTGGTGGAAGCGATTCAGAAGGCTGCCGTCAAAGGGACATCCTACGGCGCGCCCAGCCCGCTCGAACTCGATCTGGCAAAACGTGTCATGGAGTTCATGCCGAATATCGAGATGATCCGCTTCGTCAATTCGGGGACCGAAGCGACGATGTCCGCGCTGCGGCTTGCGCGCGCCTATACAAAACGCGACAAGATTATCAAGTTCGAAGGCTGCTATCATGGACATGCCGATCTGCTCCTGGTGCAAGCTGGTTCGGGCGTCGCGACTCTTGGCTTGCCCGATTCACCGGGTGTGCCAGCGAATACCGTCAAAGACACTTTGGTTGCAGAATTTAATGACCTGGAATCCGTTGAGCGATTATTCAAGAGATATCCCGAGCAAATCGCCGCGATCATCGTTGAGCCTGTAGCGGGGAACATGGGTGTTATCCCACCCCGGCCTGGCTTCCTTGAGGGTCTGCGTGTAATCACAAAGCGCGAAGGCGCAATTTTGATCTTTGATGAAGTGATGACCGGTTTCCGTGTCCATCCCGGTGGGGCACAAACTCTTTACAACATCACACCCGATCTGACAACGCTTGGGAAGGTGATCGGTGGGGGACTTCCTGTTGGCGCCTACGGTGGACGGAAGGAGATCCTGCAAATGGTCGCACCCGCCGGTCCGATGTATCAGGCAGGAACGCTGGCAGGAAACCCACTGGCGATGAGCGCAGGCCTTGCAACGCTAGAGTTGATCCGCGATCAAAAGGTATGGGATGAAATGGAGAGACACGCGCGTCAACTGGATGTAGGAATCGAATCTGCGGCAAAAAAGGCAGGGGTGCCCATCCAGCAGACGCGGGTGGGCACGATGCGTACCACCTTCTTTAGCGAGACCGAACCAGTGGATTGGAATACGGTCAAAGGTGCGGATAAAGTTCAGTTTGCAAAATTCTTCCAGAAGATGTTGTCGAACGGGGTGTATCTCGCTCCGTCGCAATTCGAGGCTGGATTTCTATCTATTGTGCACGATGAGCGTGTCATCGCGGAGACACTGGCGGCAGTGGAGCAGACATTCAACACCTGGTGGCAGTAATAGGGTGAGCCGCCAGCCCACAAACTATTTTTAACGATTTGATTTCCAGCTAAATCCGCTGTTATACTCGACATTACTGAAATCATTCCAGGTGAAATGAGAGCCTATGGGCAAGTTGCCAACCGGCACTGTGACGTTTCTGTTTACAGACATCGAGGGCAGCACACAGCTCTGGGAGAAACATCCCGAAGCCATGAAAGGAGCGCTGGCAAGGCACGATTCGATCCTGCGCGAAGCAATCGAAGCCAACGGAGGACAGGTCATCAAGACCACGGGCGACGGAATTCACGGGGTATTTGAAAAAGCTGTGGATGCGGTTCATGCCACGATCATGGCGCAGCGCGCGCTTAAAGACTCTAAACTTAATCCTCCAATCAAAGTTCGCATGGGTCTGCACACCGGGGAAGCAGAACTGCGAGCAGACGATTATCACGGGCAGGCGCTCAACCGCGCTGCCCGTATGATGGCGGTCGGGCACGGAGGACAGATTCTTCTCTCATCGGTCACGGCGGAACTTGCCCGTGAACATTTGCCCGCGGAGGTTTCACTGCTCGATCTCGGTGAACATCGCCTTCGTGATCTGGTCCGTTCCGAGCACATCTTTCAATTGCTGGCGCCGGATCTGCAAAATGAGTTCCCGCCCATCCAATCTCTCAGCGCCTTCCGAAACAACCTTCCTCCCCAACTGACCAGCTTCATCGGCCGCGAGCGTGAACTGCAGGCAGCGCAGAAATTGCTTGCCTCCACACGTCTGCTGACGCTGATCGGTCCGGGCGGCACGGGGAAGACGAGGCTATCCCTCCGGCTTGCGGCGGAGCAGTTATCCGAGTTCAAAGACGGTGTGTGGCTTGTGGAGCTGGCACCGCTGAGCGACCCGGCGTTAATCCCCTCCACGATCGCTTCTGTTCTGCAATTGCATGAGGTGCCAGGGCTTCCACTGATGACCATCGTCATCGATTATCTGTGCGCCAAACAGCTTCTGCTCATTCTGGATAACTGCGAACATCTTGTGGAAGCCAGCGCGCAGATTGCCGATCAATTACTTCACGCCTGCCCGCAGCTCAAGATCATTGCTTCGAGCCGCGAGGCGCTGGGCATCGACGGGGAAACGGTGTACCGCGTGCCATCCCTATCTCTGCCGGATTCACCTTACCAATCTTTGATGGAGTACGAGTCCACGCAGCTCTTCATCGACCGGGCTGCCAAAGCCGAGCCGCGCTTCCATCTGACGGACCATAACGCTTCCTCCATCGCCCAGATTTGCCAGCGCCTCGATGGCATCCCGCTTGCGATCGAGCTGGCGGCGGCGCGGGTCAAATTGTTTACCCCCGAACAGATCGCCGAACGGCTCGATGACCGCTTCAAGCTTCTCACGGGCGGCAGCCGCACCGCTCTCCCGCGCCAGCAGACGTTGCGCGCCCTCATCGATTGGAGCTACCAATCCCTCAACGAGACAGAGCAGCGCGCCCTGCGCCGGCTGGCTGTCTTTTCGGGCGGTTGGACGTATGAAGCCGGGGAGGCGGTTGTGGGTGAGTCTGACGCGCTGGATGGATTGCTCGGGCTCGTCAATAAGTCGCTGGTCAATGTGGAGGAGCAGGACGGCAAGTCTCGTTATCGCTTCCTCGAGACCATCCGGCAGTATGCGATGGAAAAGCTGCTCGAATCTGGTGAGGCGATTGAGTCCCGTGATCGTCATTTGGATTATTTCTTGCAAAGCACACAACAGGCGCCGCAGCGCGAACAAAAAATATTTGGCGCTCTCCCCGATGATACCGAATGGATGGATCACATGGAATCGGAGCATGATAACTTGCGTGCGGCGCTGGAATGGTCAGCGTCAAATCATCCAGACAAAGCCCTGCGTTTGATCTATACCGTAGGGAACTTTTGGGTGGGGCGGGACTATAACGTCGAAGCTCGGGGCTGGTGCCAGACGATCCTCGAACGAGCGAAGCCTCTCCCAAATAGGGAAGGTGAGCTTGCCAGAGTCTATGGAATATTAGGATGGAGTTCTATTGCGGTCGGCGATCATAAGACCGGCCGCGAGGCCGCTGAAATGGGGATCGCATTGTCGAGAAAGATCGACGACACCACAACGATGGGGCGTCTGCTGGGGTTGGTTGCGCTGGCAAGTATTTTCCAGGGAGATTTCCCGGCTGCAGAAAATGCGCTTGTAGATGCGGAAAGGATCGCACGTCAAACAGGTCTGGATTCTCAGCTTGCTACCGTGCTTACCACTCGTGCGCAATTGGCGTTTGCTGGATACGGGGATCTGGTGCAGGCAAAAGCTTATGTAGAGGAGGCGCTTTCCCTCGCGCCGTCGGTGCAAAATGAATGGGCGACTGCCTTCTCCCTGTTTGGAATGGCGCGGGTCGCAGGCCTCATGGGCGATCTCCGTACCGCACGTGCAAAGTTCCTTGAGAGCGCAGACCTCGCAAGAAAAATGGGCAACAAGCGGCAGATGTATTCCTGTTACAGCGAGCTGGCGCATGTGCTCCGTGAAAATGGAGACCTGGAGGAACCACTAGCCATCTATCAGGACCTTCTTCCGAAATGGAGGGATCTCGGTCATCGCGCTGCCGTCGCCCATGAGCTGGAGTGCATTGCCTATATCCTCTCGAAGAAGGATGAGGCACAGCGAGCAGTGACAATCCTCGGAGCAGCCGACACCCTACGAAAGAGGATTGGTTCCGTCGCAACCCCGTTGGAGCTGGCTGAATATGAAAAGGAAGTGACAGCGCTACGAGCCATACTCACCGAGGACACTCTTAAGAGGGCATGGGAGCGAGGTCAGACGCTGACGATGGATGAGGCAATTGCCGTGGCAACCCGGGTTGACTTGCCTGATGACGGAAATGATTAATGGATTTCCATAGCTTAGCAAGAGCGCGTTAGCAGCTTTTACTCTCCTGGCGATTGCCGCGCGAATGTACGGACTTCTTCACGCAGAGCGCGCAGATCATCTTGGATGGTCGTAAGCTCAATCGATCCGGCGAGTTCTGCCTCTTCATTCTCGGCGTCGCGTCCCACGAAGAATGTCGCCAGCGTGGCTGTCACATAGCCGAAGACGGCAAAGGCATACAGCGCCAGGAAGAAGCAAAGCGCCCGCCCCTCGATGGTCTGTGGCCAGAACTGCGAGCCCATTGTCGTCAGGATCATAGCCGTCCACCACAATGCCTCACCATAACTTCGCGGACCGCCAGGCGTTTGATTCTCGAACGTGTACATTCCGGCTGCCCCGGCGAATAGAACCAGCAAGGTAAGGGCGACCACATAGCCAAAGCCGCGCCTTTGAAGGTTAGACGCCAGGGCGCGCATGCCGCGGTTCAATGAGCTTACCAGCCGGAACAAACGGAGTCCTCGCCCAACCCGAGTCAACCGCAATAGCCGGGTGACTCGGAGAATACGAAAAATACGCACGGCGGGTACCAGCAACGAGATAACCGTTAGCCAGTTCTTTTTCAGGTACGCCAATTTGTGTGGGGCGAGTGCGAATTCCAACAAAAAATCGAGGATGAATACCACCCAGATGATCGTCCCTATAACTTCAAAGGCGCGGCTCTCTCCCCAGACCAGCTCTCCAACCAGCAGTGCCAGCCAGGCAAAGGCAAGTAACAACATCGGGGTTTCCAGCCAATCGTTCAGGCGTTGAAGCAATTCATACCGCTCCTGATCCAGTGCTTCCTGGGTTGGGCTCTCGGGTTCTCGTTTTTCCATAGGATTGATAGTGTTCATTCAATTTTCCTGGTGTGTACAGTTTGGCTACAGTTAATTTTGCTTTCCCCGCTGCGCCGCGCTCTCTTAATTCGTCTTGATAAGAGGTACAAGATTGTTTTAGGAATCATTTAAACACCTCTATGCCTTTGTTTTCACCATTCCAACGCTGAGGATCCCAGCTACAGTTGCTCCTGCAACATCCATCACCAGGTCGATGATCGTATCGGTTTTACCCAGAATGGCGCCTGATCTTTTCATATAAATTCCAGAGGTACCCTGCAATGTTCACCAGGATAGCAACAGCAACAGAGCCCCAGACGATAGCAATATTTTTTGAGACGGTCTGCATATTCGAAACTCCTTTCCGCGCACGGGTAATTCTACGGGTCTCTTTACATCGGTTTAGCATAAGGTGCTGTGATGACCAAGATCATGTAAACCCCACTGTCGGAGTAAGGCGAAGAGTGTTCTTAAGTCTACACGCCAAATCGCTCCTTATCGATGGGTAATTACCCTAATCAGA
>JAICRQ010000366.1 GCA_025966435.1 Anaerolineales bacterium
CGATAAGATGAAAGATTATCTGTCCTTTGTGGAACCAGAGCAGTTCCCTGAGTTTACGGAATTGTTGTACCAAAAAGGCTACAGCGAACAGATTATCCACGGTATTTTGGGAGGCAACTTCATGCGAGTCGCCGAACAGGTATGGAAGTAATCTTGTTTAAATCCTGCTACAATTCGTCACAAGTTCAACGGAATTTCAATTTACATTTCCCTTTGTGCTCCTTCGTGCCCTTCGTGGTTAAGATAAAAAGGAATCCTCTATGACTCAAACCTACGATGCCATAATCATCGGCGCGGGTGTGATGGGCGCCAGCCTCGCCTTCCACCTCGCCGAACGCGGACTCAAGACCGCCATCCTCGAGCGCAGGGTCAGCGCAGCCGGCGCGACCGGTCACTCCAGCGGGCTCGTCCGCATGCATTACGACCTCGCTGCCGAATCCGAGCTGACGTTTGTAAGCTACAAGAATTACTTCAGGGACTGGAAGGAGCGCGTCGGCGGGGATTGCGGATTCATCAACACGGGCTTCCTGCAGATCGCCAAACGTGAGCATGAGCACAAGCTGCGCGGGAACGTCGCCAACCAGCAGCAGATCGGAATCAACACATCGATCATCTCCGCCGCGGAGGTGAAGGAACTCTTCCCTGATTTCATCACAGACCATTTTGACTACGCCGCCTACGAACCCGACTCAGGCTACGCCGACCCGACCCTTACCACTAACTCCTTCCTTGAGGCAGCCAAGCGCAACGGCGCGGCGCTCATCCAAAACTGCGAAGTGACTGCCATAAACACGTCCGGCGGGCGCGCGACCGGCGTCAGCACCACCAGAGGTGATTTCGCCGCGCCCGTTGTCATCAACGCCGCGGGAGCGTGGGCAAAGCAGGTCGCCAGCCTGGCAGATATCGACGTCCCGCTGGAGACGTGGACTCACGATGTCGCCTTCCTGCACCGTCCGCCGTCGCTGGGTCGGATCCCTGCTGTGATCGACGACGTCATCAACTGCTACTTCCGCCCCGAGGGCAGCGCCCTCATCCTTGCCGCGGGGGAGGACGAGTCCCTGCGCGGTGAGCCGCCTGACGCCGAAGACCAGACGCCTACAGACACGTTCCTCGAAAAACTCATCGACAACATGGTGCAGCGCATCCCCAAGATCGAAGAGAGCGGCCTGCATTCTATCCACGTCGGACGGGACGGCATCACGCCCGACCAGCGCGCCATCTACGGCAGCTCGGGAATCGACGGGTTCTATCTCGCCTGCGGGTTGAGCGGCACCGGCTTCAAAACCTCCCCCGCCGCGGGTGCCAGCCTTGTGGAGCTCATTCTCGACGGCGCGCCCAAAACTGTGGACATCACGCCCTTCCGCTTCGAGCGCTTTGCCGAAGGAAAGTTGATCGAAGGCGAGTATGGATACGGACACCTCTGGAAGTAAACCCATTTACAAGATACGGTTCCACGCATTTCTCGATCCTTATCAAAAGGAGAATCGATTCAGATGACTACGCCAACACTTTACGAATGGGCAGGTAGTCAGGACACCTTTGAAAAGTTGACCGAGGTGTTCTACGCCAAAGTGCTGAAGGATGACTTGCTAGGGGATTTGTTCCGTAATATGTCCGCGGAACATTCGAAATATGTTGCCCATTTTCTCTCGGAGGTTCTGGGTGGACCCAAACTCTATACGGGAGAGAGCAAACGGAGCCATGCGCATATGATCTCCCGGCATGTGGGCAGGAAACTCGACGAGACGCAAAGGAAACGCTGGGTCCAGTTGTTCCTCGAATCGGCAGATGAAATCGGACTCCCTGATGATCCCAAGTTCCGCTCGGCGCTGGTGAGTTATCTGGAGTGGGCAAGCCGCATGGCGGTCAACAGTTCACAGACGGACGAGAATCCGGTTGACCAAAATACACCTATGCCCAGATGGGGTTGGGGAGAACTGGGCGAGCCGCATCCACCCAAACCGAAGGATCATGAATAGGAGCCCCCTGCTGTCTTCAAATGAGGACTGCTAAGGCGAATCCATCACGGGTCGCTGTCTCGTGTTTCTCTCAGCCATGCACCACAACCCAATGCGATACCCAAACCAGGCTAGTGCCAGTCCGCCAATCGGATCGGGCAGGTAGTGCTGGTGTGTAAACAGGGTTGCGAGAGCAATCACGATCACGGTTGCGGCCCATAACCACTTCCATTTGGGAAACCAGAGCGACCAGAAGAGGGCGATCAGAGTCGTGATATAGACATGCCCGCTGGGGAAGGCGTTGTAGTCGTAATCATTGGCATAAATCCAGTTGAGAAGGAGCGAGGTCCAATCGTTCGCAGATACTGCCGGTCGGATCACGTAGGTGGGAAACACAGTATAAATCGTCAGGGCGGCAACACTTGCAAACGCCGAGGCAATGAAAAATGACTCATACAGCCGCTCTTCCATGCGCCACGCCGCCCAGAGATGGGCGACGATCCACCATATGCAAATGAGCCCGTAAGGGATGACCCAAATTGGCCAGAGCGGCACGTAATCATCCAGAACGGTTTTGAACTCCATCCCGCCCTGCAAAAAGCGGTTGAGTGGGAAATAAAGTGCCTGTATGCCAAACAATAGTGCACACCAGATCAGGCGTTTCAAACGATTCATAAAAGATCTCCTGTGGTTTACAAATAGTTTGATTACCAAATTCCAAAAAAGTTTCACTGTTTTGCCTGGACGCAGGCAGCATGATACTTTTGGAATAGCGAACATCCGTTCTGATATACTATAGTATCGATATGCTGAGCGAACCCCAGATCCTTGAGGACCATTCTGTCTGCATCGATGAGGTGATGCGCTACATCCGCGCCCACATCGGCGACCCGCTCGACCGTGAAACACTGGCGGACGTGGCAGGATTCTCGGTGCCCCATTTCCACCGCGTTTTCACGGCACATGTCGGCGAGAGCGCCATCAGCTATGTCCGCCGCATCCGGCTCGAACGCGCCGCACGCAAACTGCGGATGGGTGCGGTGGACATTACCGAGGTGGCGCTAGCCGCAGGCTATGATTCCCATGCGGCCTTTAGCAAGGCATTCAAGCAGCAGTTTGGTCTCCGCCCCAGTGAGTTTCGTCAGCTTAATTGTTGGGTCGCTACACAACTTCTAAGGAAAGGATAAACAGACATGAAAATCAAACTGACCAGCGTATCGATCGACGACTATGACAAGGCACTCAAGTTTTACACAGAGATTATGGGATTTGTGAAAAAGCAGGATATCTCCCTGGGAGAAGGTGCCCGCTGGATCACGGTCGTCTCCCCGGAAGAGCCCAATGGCACAGAGCTGCTGCTCGAGCCGAATGCCAGTTACCCTGCCATGAAGGCGTTCAAAGAATCGCTCGTCAAGGATGGCATCCCGTTCGCAGCCTTCCTGGTGGACAATGTGCAAGAGGAATATGAACGCATGAAAGATCTCGGTGTGGAGTTCACCATGGAGCCAACAAGCATGGGATGGACCAGCGCCGCCATATTTGACGATACCTGTGGCAACCTGATCGAGATCTACCAGCTCAACAACTGAACGTAAGATTAAATCAACAAAAGAGGAGACAGCAGAAATGCTGTCTCCTCTTTTATTTTTTCTAAAATTCATCCTGTAGGTCACGTCGGAAATTTGATTTACTTACCCTAAACACGAACGCTGATTTCCAGTGTTGTAAAGGTTGCCTCCAACCGCTATAATATTTCATCAAGGCATTCAATCTCAAACAAAGGAGCGAACAATGCAGTCCAATACAATGCAAAAGCTGGCGTGGGTTTATGCAATCATGTTTTTCTTTCTCGGTTCGTTAGCACACATCCCCTGGATCAACGACGAGCACGGGGTCACACTGGGGATTTTCAGCCTGCAGTGGTACGACGATCTTTTACATTATGCCTCCGGCGTCTGGGCGGCGATCGCGGCGTGGACGTCGTTCAGAGCCTCGGTCTTTTATTTCAAACTGTTCGGAATCATCTACGGGCTGGATGGCGTGATGGGATTCCTCTTCGGACAGGGCTATCTCGACGGGGGAATTTTTCTTCAGGGGATTACACCGCTCGACCTGACGACACGTTTTCTCGCCAATATTCCTCATATCGCCATCGGCGGGATCGCGGTCTATATTGGCTTTGTGTTGAGCAAGCGCTTTGCCCAACATGTATATGCATAGGCGCAGGCGCCGCCCCGGCTGTCTCGCCATCTTCATTTGGGCGGTGCTCCTGA
>JAICRQ010000213.1 GCA_025966435.1 Anaerolineales bacterium
ATTCTCCACCTTTCTTTCTCTTTCCGCATTCCCGCGCCATTGGCTAAGCAGCTCAGGTACTCTGGATTCAAATGTACCATCCACAATGGAAACCCTAATTTGCTCCATTAGGCGAATTAACGCGCGTAAGTTATGGATGGAGATCAACGTTCCCGCCAGGAACTCTTTGGCAATGATCAAGTGACGAATGTATGCCCGTGTGAACGTCCTGCAGGTGTAGCAATCACACAATTCATCAATAGGACGTTCATCTCGTGCAAAGCTTGCATTCATTAAATTAAGCCTTCCCTCAGGAGCAAAGGCAGAATGATGCCGGGCTAATCGGGTAGGTAATACACAATCAAAAATGTCCACCCCGCGCGCTACGCCGTTGATCAGATCTTCGGGCGTGCCGACTCCCATTAGGTAGCGTGGTTTGCTTTCAGGCAGGAGAGGTGTGACGACATCCAGTGTATTGTGCATCTCTTCCTTCGTCTCCCCCACCGAGAGTCCGCCGATAGCGATGCCCGGTGTATCGAGAGAGGCGATGAATCTGGCGGATTCCGCTCGAAGGTCTGGTTGCACGCCGCCCTGCACGATCCCAAACAGAGCCTGGTCTGAGCGCGTCTTTGCTTTAAGGGAACGTTCTGCCCAGCGATGCGTCCGCTCCATGGCAAGTTTGGTGTAGGCGTGGTCATTCGGGTCGGAGCATTCGTCGAACGCCATGATAATGTCCGCGCCGAGATTCTCCTGAATCGCAATGGACTTCTCTGGTGTAAAACGGTGGGTCGAACCGTCGATGTGACTTTTGAAGGTCACGCCGTCATCGTCGATTTTGCGGGTTTGTGCGAGGGAAAAGACCTGAAAGCCGCCTGAGTCGGTGAGCATGGGGCGATGCCACTGCATGAATTTGTGCAAGCCCCCCATGTCACGCACTAGCTCGTCGCCGGGGCGCAGATAAAGATGATATGTGTTGCTCAAGACGAGCGAAGCATCGATCTCTTTGAGATGTTCCGGTGTAAGCGTCTTGACCGTTGCCTGTGTGCCTACCGGAGCAAAGACAGGTGTGAGAAGGTCGCCATGCGGCGTGGTAAACACGCTATTACGGGCGCGGCCGTTTTTCGCTGTAATGCTGAATTCGAACATGCATAGAATTATAACGGGAGAAGGGGGACACTAAGATCTTATACCGGCAGGTACCAGCCCAGTGTAAAACTGGTTAGATTCATCCCCAGGCTTAGGAGAACAGCTTCCTTGATACTCAGATCATTGGCAGGAATGAAATAGAGAAAAATGCTCTCGGCGATCCAAATCAGAATTTCTGAAATGAATAGTGTGACTAAATAATTCTGAAAGAACAGGTTCAATGCAATCCAAAGCATCGATTGCGTGATCAAATTGCCGCAAATGTTAGTGACTAGGATAGGTATAACAGATTTCTTTGCCCAAAGGGAATATGCAATGATGACCGCACTCTCAAGAATGAGAGTGATTCCAAGAGTGACAATCAAATCACTTTCGAGCGGCGAAGCAGGAACACAGACAGCCCCACAACCAGGCCCACACCCACAATAGCGCAGATGCAAGCCACGAGTATGCTAGTCGTCCGTGGGAAGATCCCCAAACTAAAGCGGGCTTCGACCAGCAAATCATCCGGGCGGATCGTGACCATATACTTCGAATCAAACCCCGCTGTTTCAAAGATATTACTCTGGCGTGTCTTGCCGTCTGAAAATTCGAGTTCGATCTGGTGGTAGCGAGCAAAGCCATACGCAGTGGCATGGCAGCTATTCAGCTCGCAGAAAAAACCTTGCGGACCCCCCTCCTCAAGCAACAAGGCATCGCTGCAATCGGGCTGGTCGCACTCGAATAAAATCCCCGAAATGATTGTTAGCGGCGGCTCATTGATCATCTCCTGCCGGAACTGAAAGTCCATGGTTGGCTTGGGACCGGTATCTGCGAAAACAGAACTGGCAGGGAAAATCGCTAGAAAGAAAATAAGAACGAAAAAGAGTTTTGTCAGCCTGAAGGTCATTTTCACTTGAGGGAATTATCAGGAAAGGTTCAATTCGCTCGAGCCTGGTTGATCAGAATCCCAATCGTGGTCCTGATAAAGAGTCTCGTCTCCTTAGGAGAGAGTCCGGTCTTTTGCGCGATCTGTCGAACCGCCTCTTCCTGCTTTTCCTTATCGCCCATGATCGCCAGAAGAGTATGCAACCAGACCTCGGGGTTGATTTTAAAATTCTCTCTGCTTTCCAAATCAAAGTCGAATTCGTTTTCCATACCTCTTACCTCTCTTCTTGAGATAAGAGAATTATATCCTCCAGAGAAGCGGAAGTACCCCGCCTGTAACCTACTGCTCGGAAAATGTAATATATTTGAATCGCTTTCAGACTCTATCGCCGGAGACGTACGAAAAGTGCAAGCAGGCTGACGATAACCGTCACGCCCAGCAGGAAGCCCAAATCATATTCGCTCCCCGCGTTGTGTACTTCGTACATGTGAATGTCAGAATTGAAAAATGAGAAGACGAGGGTAATCGGGGCGATAATACCGTGCCACAATCCGGCACCGGCGCGCGCCACGCGTCCCAGCGCGTCGGGTTGGTTGATCATCGGGTTGGGTCCGGGAGCGGTAAGCTGCATTGTCGAGCTAGGCGTCGTGACCTGTACGCTGGAATTAGAAGCGCAAGCCGCCATCAGGACAGTACATGTTACAAGCAGACCTAACCGAAGGATGTTCTTCATTTCAACCTCCAGAACCGTCAGAGTATGGTTCCACGGCGTTACAACAACGAAGAGAAAATAGAATAGACTGTTAATGAATTGGAGTGGGTCAAATTCATTATACAATAAAACTTCCCGGTTCGATTCGCCCGGGAAGTTTATTTGGTTGCGTGGCTACACGAGATATTAACGCCATCTGCCGCCAAGCAGACCTAGAAGCAGGAACACAAAAGCCACACCGATCAAAAATCCGAGGTTATAGTCTCGTCCATTATTGTGTACTTCATACATCTGCATGGCAGGGTTGAAAAACGAGCCGACAACCATCACCGGAGCGATGATCCCATGCCAGAGTCCCTGCACGAAGCCGGAGATGCGGCCTCCCTCAGCCGGCTCATTCAGTTGAGGGTTGGGCCCGGGTGATCGCAGCTCGACCGTTGATTCAGGCGTGGTCACCTCCAGGTCAGACCCCGGAGCGCATGCTGATAACATCAGCAGCAATATCACAATGGAAATGAGTGTTTTCTTCATTTCTGCCTCCTAGGTTGTTTAACGAGGTCTTTTCTCCTCCGTTGCGCGGGACAAAGATAACAAATTCTCCCCGGTCAATGAAGTGACCGGGGAGAATTGTCTAACTTCCCAGAAAGTCATGACGGGTTAGCAACCCGTCCTACTCTTTAGCGAGTGTAGTTGATAAATTCAAAGTTCGAGACGGAGTTATTGTCGAAGTCATAGGCAACGATTCCGACGGCGTACTGACCGTCCACCGGATAATCCCCGTAAAAGGAGAAGCCCTCTTCTCCCCAGGTGAACACGTCGCTGCTCAATTCGTAACTATAGGTCGCATTGTCATTGGCGTCAAACGTATAGAACTGAACATAATCGGTAAACTGGTCTCCAATCTGCGGATCAACCTCTACAGGAGTACTGGCTCCATTATCATCTTCATCCGGGAAGGCATAGGCGTAGAGGAAGTTTCCATCCGCATCGAAGTAGAGGCTTGCATCCACCGATGTGCCGCTGAGAGCATATGTATATTGACCATACACCTGGTATACAGTCTCTCCGTCTGCGCTCAGGTATTCCGCTGGTTCAACCAGCACAAAAGCATCATGCTCTCCGTCCGTGAGCTTGTAAAGCGTAGGAGACCATTCGTACTGAATCTGCACCGGGCTGGGACCATAATCTGGAGCATTCACGCCATCAACAGTAGTCGTGTTATCGGCGATATAGTAAGAAATATCCCCGATCCAATACGACTCTGAGTCCGGGTTCCAGAAATACAGCACTGTATGGATGTAGGCGACGTTTCCCTCCACGGTTGTGGACACAGTCACAGTTTCGTCACCAGTGATCTCGGTATCTGAAATTTGGATCGGCGCGACCGACATCTGCGAAGCACCGGGCGCGACGATCTCTGCAGTGCGTGAGGGAGCCACCGCGAATCCTTCCTGCGGCGCAAACTCTTCACCGGTGTAATGATACGCAAGAAACTCATCCCATACGGATAGTTCAAGGAACTTCGATGAAGATTCCGCGTAGTACGGAGGGAACTCTGCGTTAAGTTCGGTGTAATAATACAGATCCGAGTCGGGGAAGTGGAAGGCAATGCCATTCGAGCCAGACATGTTGATGCCATGTTTTTCCGCAACGACAGCGGAATCGATCGCGGTCTGTAATTGGACAGCGGACTGCTCAATCTCGGTTTCATCCGTCAGAGTGGTCAGGACTTCGGCAAAGTTCCCAAGATCGATAAACGAGGGAGAAACCTCTTCCCCGAAAAGCGAGAAATAACTTCGAGTATACGTCCGCGCTTCAGCTACAAGGGATTGATCGAGATCGGTGATGGTGGAGAGGAACTGGTTCATAGCCCCGATCACATCCGGCATCCGTGCGCTTTCGACCGCGCTGAGCGTTGTCGTGGACTCTTCCTGGGCGATCTCATCGGCAGAAGCTCTGCCGCCGCTCAGGAGAATATCGTTCGTCACATAGGTGGAGATGATCGCTTGCGAAAGCCCGGCTCCGTTCACAGACGGATTCTGCGCGAGCTGCTCCAGCCAGGCGGCGTACGACCAACCGTACCCGGGCTCCACCTCTTCGGATGCGACCATGTAATTTGAATAGGGATACAGAGAGCCAAAGACTTCGATCTGCCCCATCAGACAGGCATCAAAGCCGATCATCTCGAACTTATCGATGCCTGTATTCTGGCGAATCTGCTCGATGGAAGAAACGATCTCAGGAATGGACAAGTCTGAATAAGCAGAAGTTGACATATCCGAGAAGCCGCCGGTCCAACCGCCACCATGATCGGACATGATTAACGCGTATTTCTGGGCGGGATAATTCTGGATTGCCCAGGTGACAAAGTCGATCAGCGTCTGTGGGTTTCCGGTATCCACCTCCCCCACCGATTGGACAACAGGTGAGGTGATGTGGTCGAGATCGTTATCCTGCGTAATCAGGAAGCGACGCGTATCAGTCCAGTCCCCATCGCCGGTAAAGGCGCCTGCATACCGGTCCATCTGTACGACAATGTTCATCTGCGGATTGGACCCTACCACTTCCATCTCATTGATATCGACCCACATGTTCTCTTCCAGCACTTCATCATCCGCCGCCGAATAGACGATTACCGTCCAGGCAGGTAATTCGGAAGGATTCACAGACGGCTCCGTCGTAGAGTTTGGGACCGGCGGGTTATTTGTGGTTGGCGTCGGGTTATTGAAGCCCGCGACGATCTGGTCCCCGTAGAAATACAGCCCTACACCGGAACAGCACACACATACAAAACAAATTGCTACCAAAGCACTAATGGATGGGAGGATCCACTTT
Organism: Anaerolineales bacterium; assembly: GCA_025966435.1. Classification (GTDB taxonomy): domain Bacteria; phylum Chloroflexota; class Anaerolineae; order Anaerolineales; family Villigracilaceae; genus Defluviilinea. Next base: position 5,541 of record JAICRQ010000213.1, read on the forward strand.
GAATTCGTCTTACCCATACAATTCTCCTTTGCAAAAGGCTAAAAAGATTTCAAGAATTTGTCGATTGTAATTCTTATTCAGAAAAAACTCATTACAAGACCCCTCTGCGACGTTTTGGTTACAGAGCAAACCTGCACGTTAATCAGGTATACACCTTACAAATTCGTATTTATCCCTCCAAAATGACCTTTGCCGCCTCAAAAAAGCTCCCAGCGATCTCCACCGCCCTCTGCGCCTCTTCAGAGGTCACACGGTTTTCTGCGTTTCTCATTGCAAAAAGCCAGTTGAGGTTCGCGCCCTGCTCCTTCGTCAACCGCCGCCCGTTGACAAAAATCTCCTGGAGGAGCGTAATGACATCACCGTGCCTGGCTGGCTCGATCTCTTCGTCCAGTAACAGCGCACGAGCTGTGTGAAACACGGAATCCGAGGCGCGGGAAGCGGCAGCCTCGAATTGATCTGTTTCCAGATGGTCTTTTGCCGCTTGTAGAAGGGTGATCGCCTCCTCTACATTCGCCTTGATCTCGCTACCATAGCTGCTCATGATAAAAATCTCCTCTATACGGGAACCAGTTCCGTTGTCGTGTCTCTGGATTTCTTACGAGACATTTCCTTCACATATTGAATCGAGCCAGGTGTGTTGTATTTTTCTTTATATGCCTGGCTGACCAGATCCTTGAGATGCTCACTCCGGGTTTGAATCGCTCGGATGGGAATTTCTCTGTCCCCAATAAAGAGGCTTCCGTACGGATCCTCG